>CADCOO010000252.1 GCA_902803085.1 uncultured Planctomycetota bacterium | reverse complement strand
TCCATCGTCGCAAAGGCGCGCGCGCCAGTCTCGTTTTTTTCCCAATTAAAGGCGCTATTCTTACTATCTCGCTCGATTACGCTCGAGCGCAACGTCGCTCGGCGCGCTCCGCGCCACGACGTCTCGGCAGGGAACCCCAGAGCCTCGTCGACTAGGACGGGCGCGAGGGAACGACAAAAAACTAACGGGTAGTATTATACCGTCGTTCTCTCCGTTGTGAAGGTTCAATCTTTAGAAAAGGGCACTTTTTTCCCGGCGTCGTCGAAAATTTCGACGTCGATGTGCTCCGGCCACGCGCAGGGAACCGTCTTGAGGAGGATCGAGGCCTTGGCGTCCTTTTCTATTTGAGCAAGTTGGAAGCGTTTGCGATTATTCATAAAGACGGCGACTTCTTCCGCGACGCCAACCACAATTTGACTCGCGCGCGGTTCCTGGCTCGCTAAAGTGAGAAGACGCACGATTTCAAGCGCCATGCTCTCCAACGATTTGATCGCGCCGCCGCCTTTGCAGCAGGGACATTCGCGATAGCCCGCGCGACGAACGCCGGGGCGAATTCGCTGACGCGTCATTTCGATGAGTCCGAATGGACTCGTCTTCAAAATCTTCGTCTTCGAGCGATCGCGTTTGACGGCGTCGCGTAGCGTGCGTTCGACGGCGCGACGGTGCGCTTCGCTCGTCATGTCGATAAAGTCGTTGACAATAACGCCGCCAAGGTCGCGCAAACGAATTTGACGCGCGATCTCTTTCGCCGCGCGAAGATTTAATTGGAACGCCGTCTCTTCGGGCGAGTCGTTCGTGCGGAAACTGCCGCTATTCACGTCGATTGCAACGAGCGCTTCCGTCTGGTCGATTACGATCGAGCCGCCGTCCTTGAGCGCAACCTTACGACTATTGATCTTCGCTATCTCGCGATCAACCCCATATTTCGTAAAGAGCGGCTCGCGATCGCCGTAATATCGAATGCGATCGGCGTAGCGCGGCATAATCGTGCGCAGGAATTCGGAAACGCGTTCGAACGTCTCTCGCTCGTCAACGATGATCTCTTCAACGTTCGACGTAAAGACGTCGCGAACCGTGCGAATCGTTATGTCGCTCTCTTCGTAGACCCCGACTGGACCCGGGAGATTCTTGACGCGACGAACTATCGACTTCCAAAGGCGCATGAGGTACGCCAGATCGAGCGCGAGTTCCTTGCGCGTACGATCCGAACCCGCCGTGCGAACTATAAAGCCGAGACCTTTGGGAGGATTGAGTTCCTGCATGAGCGAACGCAACTTGCGACGAACGTTTTCGTCTTCGATCTTGCGCGAGACCCCGACGCGACCGAGATTCGGCATGAGAACGAGATAACGACCGGGAATGCTTATGTACGTCGAGAGCGTCGGCCCTTTCGTGCCAATTCCTTCTTTGATGACCTGAACGAGCACCTCGTCCCCCTTCTGGAAGACGTCTTGAATCGGCGGCTTGTACTTCGGACGACCGAAATCGCCGTAGTCGTCCTCGTGATCGCCGCGACGACGACCGCCAGGGCCGCGACGGTCTTCCTCGCGAGGAGTGAAGTTCGGCGCCTGCTTGAAATAGTGCGGCTCAACGTCGCTAATGTGCAGGAACCCGTTGTGACCGACTCCGAAATCGACAAAGACCGCCTGCAAACTCTGTTCGATATTAACCACGACGCCTTTGTAGATATTGCCGACGTAATTGTCGTTCGTCGTGCGCTCTACGTAGAGATCTTCCAATACGTCGTTTTCGACCAACGCGACTCGGCACTCTTCCGATTGACGCGCGTTAATGAGCATTTTCAAGGCCATAGGATAAAACGCTTTCTAATGTAGCGAAAGGCGCTCGACGACAACGACTAGTCCTCGCGGATCGTCGATTTACTGCGATTCGGAAAGATCGAACGATACAACTCGGCTCCCAGACCAAGGCAGGTCAAGATTTCGCGCGCGCCTACTTCGGGACCCGTCTGAGCTGCGAGCGTGAATTGCAGAGAATCGCCCGAAAGCTGAAGATCGAGAACGGGAGCCCGCGCGTCGACCAATTTACCGTTGCTCTTCTCGACTTCGACGCTAGCGCGGCCAAGAAAGTCCTCAATACGAGTCCTAACGCCGTCAATGAGACGTTCCGGAATTTGCATATCGTAAGAGAAGGACAAAGCCTGCTGCTTTGGCGTTTTGTCGTCGAGAAAAATAGCGGAAAGAAAATCCAGTCCGACGACGCTCGACGCGTTGAGACGCGCAAGAAGATCGTCTGGTGAAAGTTCTTCGTCCAGGATAAGCTCCATAGCTTCGTCGTCGCTCGAGAATCCGAGCGGCAGAGCGGAAAGATAGCTCACGCGCGGCTTCGGATGGAAACCTTGCGACATGGCGACCGGCAATCTAGCGCGTCTTAAAACGCGTTCGACCGCGCGCAATAGGTCGCGATGACCTATAAATCGCAAATTACCGCGCTTGCTGAAGCGAAGTCGATAGCGCCGACGAACCATTGGGAGTTCGATCGTTTCCACGCAACGCGTAAGAAACGCCTTTCTTGAGGTTGACTAATCTTGCCAGACGCGCGCGCTCTTCCTTTCAGTCGCCGTCAAAGCGTCGACCTGTTTTCCGCGCAAAAGGCGCGGGCAAAGTTAACGAACGTCTGGAAAACGAAATATACGATGAGCGGCGCCGCGGTCTTAATTTCGCGACGCGCGTTATTTTTCTTTCTACGCGCGTTAATCGCGCGGTTTCTTCATTCTATCGTGCTAACGAGAATCGTCAAGTTGCGCTCGGGCGCCTCATTACTCGTCGGCGTAACTTTGAACCTTCTTCTTAAGTTCGTTGTTCAGGAAAATTCGCACGTCGTCCGCCGTCTCCATAAGCCACGCTTCCTTAGCTATCTCTTCGCATTCCTTGATCGTAAAGGTTTCGCAAATCTCTTTGATCGGCAGGATCATGCCGGGCGCGACGCTCAGCGCGCGCAAGCCCAAACCAAGCAATAGGGGCACGTTCGCTGGAACGCTCGACATTTGCCCGCAGATTGCGAGCGGCTTGCCGTACAAATTCGCAACGTCGACGACGCGCTTAATGAGTCGCATGAGCGCCGGCGACTCCTGCGCGTAGAGGGAATTCACTTCCTTATTACTGCGATCGACCGCTTGCGTGTACTGCAGGAGGTCGTTCGTGCCGAGACTAAAGAAATCGACCTCGCTCGCAAACTGATCGAGCATAATCACGGTCGCGGGCGTCTCGACCATAATGCCGAGCGGAATATTGCGATCATAAGGTTCGCCGCGTTCGTTGAACTCCTCGCAGACGTCGTGAAAGATCATTTTCGCCTGCCGCCATTCGCGAATCGTGGTCACGAGCGGAAACATTACGGACGCCTTTCCGTAAACGCTCGCGCGAAGAATGGCGCGCAATTGAGTGCGGAACATATCGGTAAAGCGCAACGAGAGTCTCACGCTACGGAGTCCCATAAAGGGATTGGGTTCGCGTTCAGTCGTGAAATTGCGTCCTTCGGGCGTTTTGTCGGCGCCTAGATCGAAGGTTCGAATCACCGTCGTTCGGTCCTTGCCCATAGCGGTAAGCGCCTGCTTATACGCCTGGAAGTGCGCCTCCTCGTCGGGCATAACGCCGTCTTTATCGGCGAGGTACAGGAATTCGGTACGGTAGAGCCCAATGCCGGTGGCGCCGAGTTCCAAGCATGACTTCGCTTCGTAGGGGAACTCGATATTCGCTTCCACGGCGACGTTGACGCCGTCCGGAGTCGTCGCAAAATTCTTATTGCGTTTCGATTCTAGACTAAGGCGATGCTCCTCGTGGCGCTTGAGCTTCCTTTCGTACTGCTCGACGACTTCCGTTGTCGGATCGAGAATGAGAAGCCCCTTATCGCCGTCGACGATCGCGAGACAAGCGTCGTACACTTCCGTCAGAAAGGGCCCCAAGCCGACGACGGTCGGAACGCCAAGCGCAGACGCGACAATGGAAGTATGACTTCCGCGTCCTCCTTGTTCGGTAACGATAGCGAGAGTCTTATGCGGGTCAAGTTTCGCCGCTTCGCTTGGCGCGAGAAAAGTCGCCGCGACGATCGATTGATAGCGCTCGTCGACGACGTTCTCCTGCTTTACGGCTAGCAACTCGCGCAACATGATATTTTTGACGTCGTTGATATCGTTTGCGCGCTCCGCGTAAGTCGCGTCTTGTAATTTTCTGAGCTGTCCAGCGTAGAAGTCAAACGCTTGCGCGACGGCGTATTCGGCGGCGACTAAATCGCTTTTAATCGCCGTTTCGATCTTAGCGCGCAAGTTGGGATCGGTAAGAAAGAGGAGGTGCGCTTCGAAGATCTGCGCATATTGACTTCCCAGCTCGTCGTTCGCCTGATCGCGACACTGCGCGACGGCGCTTTGAGCGCGCTCAAAGGCGTCGTCTAACCGAGACAATTCTTCGGGAACTTGCGTAGAAATAATCGATCGACGCGGAACGAACAGTTGGTTGTTCGCGATAACCGACAAGAGCCCAATCGCGACGCCGGGCGCAACGGCTATTCCGTGATAATATTTCATGGCTTCGATCTCAAATCT
>CADCOO010000251.1 GCA_902803085.1 uncultured Planctomycetota bacterium | reverse complement strand
GCGAAGTCGCGTTCCTTGTCGAGCGCGCGCAACGTAGCGATTGAAAGCGTTTCAGGCCGATCGGCGCTCCATTGGATAACGCGATGAACGTCGGGGTAGTCGGGGTAGGGTTCCGTATCGTTAGAATTAGGACGGACAGAGTTGAGCGTCCATTCGAGAACGTACGGAATAAGCGTCGAATCTTGGGATTGCGCGACGAGCTTTACGGCGGAGGTTTGAATAGCGGCTTTTACGTCGTCTCGCGCGTCCTGCGCCTGCCAGAATTTTAGTAGGAGTTCGTCTGCTAGCGGTCGTAATTTTTCGTCTTCGCGCGCGCTCATAATAAGCGAGAAGGTCGCGAACGCGTAGGGCGCGATCTGCTCAGAATCGACGGAATTTAGGAAGTTAAGGTCGTCTTCGGTCGTCCAGAAATCGGGCTTTTGCGTTGCGGCAAAGTATTCGTCCGGCTTTTTGGCGTAGGCAGAGGCTAGAATCTCGCGCGCTTGATCCGTTTCTCCAGCGCGCGCGATCGTCGACGCGTAATCTGCGAGGATTGTCGGATCGACCGGCGGATTAGCGCTAATTGCGGCGAGTATTTCTTTCGCGTCTTCGTTTTCGCCGAGTTGAATCTTGATATCGGCGAGCCGCAGGACGAGCTCGACGGCGCCAGGCGCGGCTTCGACGAGTCGTTCGAGATTCTGGCGCGTTTGCGTCAGTTTGCCGGCGGCGGCGAGCGCGAGGAGCGCTTTCGCGCGCATATCGGCGAGCGCGACCGGATCTTTAATCGTCCACGACGGCGTGCGGAAGACGCGCAGCGCAAAGACGACGTCCTCGTCGTCGAGTTCGGCGACGCCGTCGGCGCGTTCGACGAGCGCGTCGAGGAGTTCGACGACGACCTTTTGAGAGGTCGCAAACGCTTGGAGACGTTTGCGAATTTTAACCGCCTCTTGCGTTTCGCCGTCTCGTTCGAGAACGGCGAGTAATCGCGTCGCCTCTTTTTCGTCGAGACGCCTTCCGACAAGGGTTTCGACCGCTTCTCGTTTGCGTTCTTTTACGCGCTCAGAATTCGGCTTGTCAAACGCTTCGAGAATAGCGAGTTCGCGCGCTTTGACGTCGACGTGCGAGAGGCAGGGCACGCGCAAAGCGTAATCGAGCGCTTCTTCGTCGTTGCGTTCGTATTTTGCAAGTAGCGCGAGGGCAATGAGTAACGGCGACTCGTTGCTTCGCGCGTTCGCGTCGGTAGTCTGGAGTCGTTCGAGCGCCTTTGCACGCAACGATTCGACGGTTTCCGGTTCGACTTCCGCGCGCGCAATGGCGACGACGGTTTCTTCGACTTCGAGTATTTTTTTAGCGTAGCGCGCGATCGTTTCGCTTTCGGCGTCGCTTTGCTCTTTAAGGAACGCTCGAAAGCGTTCGAGTCGGTTGAACGAGTGCGCGTCGGTTTCAGACGCTACGGCGACGTCGAGCGCAAAGAAAGTCGCGGCTGCGAGTTCGAAGAGCGCGCCGGAATCAAGAATCGATTCCGGTCGTTCGGAGCCGTAAAGCGATTTGTCGATAAGGTACGCGGCGAGATTAAAAGCGACTTGATCGTTTCGCGCGAGGTAGCCGAAGATATCGGCGACGGCGAAGTTTCCTTGCGCGTCGGGTAGCCGTTTGCCTTCCTTTTCGGCAAAGACTGACTGCAGACGCGCGTTGAGTTCGATCGCGTCGCGTAGAATGGCGTAGACTCGTTCTTCGAGCGCGTCGAATTGCGCGACGACGTCGTCGTTAGGTCGAGCGCCTTCGAAGAGTCGTCGTCTATTGAGTTCGACGAATGAATTCAAAACGGAGCGCCCAAAGGAAATCTTCTGTCCAAACGTTTTCCAGTCGTCGAAAGTAGCGAGCTCGCGTTCGAGCTCTTCGCGGTTTTCGTCGCCGAAGACGCGCTTAAGTTCAATTTGGATACGCGCGGCAAAGGCGTCGCCAAGTCTTTCGCGCGCTTTTTCGACGTCGGCGCGATTGCGCAATTGACGTTCTATGAGCGGCTCGATTTCGCGGAGCGTTGCGCGAAAGACGTCGTAATCGGAGTAAACTTTGTCGGCGTCGTCGTTTAGTAGGACGGCGTAATCGCGCGCGCTCGCTTTCGCTACGAGTTCGCGCGCGCGTTGCGCGGCTTGGGTCATTCCAGCGGCGTCGAGCGCGGCGAGCGCGGCGGCGGCGCGATTCCAGACGGCGGCGTCTTGATCTAACGCGCCGCGCGTTAGGGATTTATCAAGCGAGTCGACGAGGAAGGAAGCGATCGTCTCGCGTTCGTTCGCGTCGCGCGCGGTCGCGAGTTCTTCGAGCGCGGCTGGGAACGCTTCCGCGCGCCAGAGGTCGTCGCCGCGCGCAAGTTGCAGTACGATCGTTTTCTTTTCGGCGGCTATGGCGTCGAGCTTGTCGACGACTTTGGGATCGCGATCATTAGCGTTCGTTTGCGCTTGGAGATTGTCATAGAGGGTCGCAACGTATTCGAGCGCGGCGAATCGGTACTTGAGCGCAACGTCGCCTTTGTCGGTGGGAAACGCGTTGACAAAAGATTCGAGGCCGCGCGGGTCGCGCGCGTCGCGCCGTTCGGCGTTTTCGAATCGATCGCGCCATGCCAATGCGGCGAAACGCGCGGCGCCGTAAGTTGGGAACGCAGGCGTCGGCGCTTGCGGCTTGGCGAGCGCGGCGCTTGCCGAGCGCGCCGCTTTGTCGCTGAGCGCGAGTTTATCGCGATAGACGACGGTCGCGGTCTGGCGCGCTAGTTTACGGAAATCGTCCGGCGACTTAAGTTCAAGCACGGCGCAGCCTTTGATCGCGCCGAGCGACCACGCGTCGCCTGAGATCGTCGCGGTCGAAAGATTGCGATCGCGTTCGACGGCGACTAGTTTGGACGATTTCGAATCGAGCGCGGTTTCCTTCGTTTGCGACTCCGCGCGACGAATGAGTTCGAGCGTATCGGGCGCGTTCGACCACGCTTCGATTTCAATTCTTCGCGCGAGAATCTCCCAATTCGCTGGGAACTTGCGTTCGATTTCATCGAGCAGTTCTTTGGCGGCGTCGTAATCTTGCGCGGACGCGAGAACGTCGACGGATTCAAGTTGTTTCCAGAGCGGATCGCGCGGTAAAATCTTGCGCTTTAAGTATTCGCGCGCTTTGGATTTATCGTCTAAACGACGGTAGAGCGCGAGGAGCCGGTCGCTTTCAGCGCGCGAGTCGTCGACGTCGCATAGTCGTTCTTGATAGCGCACGGCGGCGGCTAGGTCGTTCTGTAGTTCGGCGAGATTGGAGAGCGCGTGCAGGAGAAAAGAATCGTCTTGCGAATGAGAACCGAGCGAGGTCGCCGCCATTTCGAGGGTCGAACGCGCGGAGTCGTAGTCGCGCAGCGTCATGTAAGCGCGCGAGAGGCAGAAGGCGTTTTCACGTCGGGCGTCGCCAGTTTTGGCGTCCCGACGCAGGCGATCTTTAAGTTCGTCGAATCGATCGAGTTTCGCATAGAGTTTACTGAGCGCGTCGACGACGCTAAGCTTCTCTTCCAGTCGCGTCGATTTTTCAAAGATCTGCCACACGATTTGCGCGGCTTCCGACGTCTCTCCAATCTCGTCGAGGAGCGTTGCCAGTTTGAGCATGGAAGCGCGATCGGAACGGTCGATTTGCGCCGCGCGTCGCAGCGTTTCAATCGCTTCGTCGACGAGTCCGCATTCGAGGAGCGCGTCGGCGCCGGCGCGCATATTGGGCGCGGAACCTTGCGAACGAGCGATAATATCGCGCGCCGTGCGCGTTGCAAGTTCGACGTCCCCGAGTTCAAGTTGCAGACGCGCGATCGAGCGCAGATAGTCGATCGTATTCGCGGAGTCTTTTTGGATAACGAGTTGGAGAAGAGATACGGTTCGCTCCGGCGTTTGCGATTTCGCGACGATCTCGGGAATCTTACGCATGAGATTCTCGGACGCCGCGTCGGCGTTGAGCGCGTCGAACGCCGCGTCGAGCGCGCCGGACGGATCGTCGAAGTAGAGAAGCGCGGCGACTTTCCGCCAGTAGAGTTCCGCGCGTTCGGAGTCGAGCGACGCGCTCGCCAGCTGCTCGTCTAGGGAGTCGAGGTACTCTTGAACCCCGTTTGTCGTTTGCAGACAGCGGAATCGGAGCGTCAGGGCGCGATTCATTTCGTCGGGCGTTTGCGCAAGTTCGTCGAGCGCTTTAAGATCCTCTTGAAGGGACGCGTCGGTTGCGAGATCGAGCTGTAATTCGCACAGATCGAGGCGTTTTTTGAAATCCTGCGGCGCGAGCGCGACCGCTCGACGTTGCGCGTCGAGCGCCTCCTGCTGAAATCCAGCGTCGCGCAGGAATCCCGCGCGCGCGGCGTGCGCGTCGGCGTCGTTTTCGCGCGGCTTTCGGTAGGCGTCGAGCGCGGCGAACGCGTCGGCGTCGCGGTTGCGCCGGAAGTAGAATTGCGCAAGCGCTTTAACGAGTTCGAAATTGTCGGCGTCGGCGCTCGTTAGTCTGACGAGGAGCTTCTCCGTTTCGGCGACATAATTATTTTCGTCGAGCTTATCGACGACGAGGAGCGCGAGCGCGGCGCTTTCGGCGCGTTCGTCGACGAGTCGCGTCCATATTTCCAACGCGCGCTTGCGTTTCGTTTCGAGCGCGAGCGCGTCGTTTTTAAGAACGACGTCGCCCCAGGCGAGCAGATCGTCGGACGTCGCAATCTTGAGCGCGTCGAGTTCGCCGTAAATCGCGTCGGCGCGATCGTAACGTCCTTGCGCGACGGCGAGCTCGAGCGAGACCCGACGCAGACCGTCGTCTTTCGGCGCGCGTTTGAGCCCGGCGTCGACGACTCTCTGCGCGTCTTCATATCGACCAAGCGAGCCGAGGGTTACGGCAAGTCGCGCGGCGGCGTCGAGATCGTTCGGGCGCTTAGCGACGAGCGCTTGGTAATATTCGACGAGACCGTCGTAGTCGGCGCGTAGGAGATAGAGGTATTCGACGCGATCGCGCAGCGTCTTAAACGCCCAGTGACTTGGCGCGAGCTTATCGAGCGCGCGTTCAAAACATTCGAGCGCGGCGTCTTTTTCGCCGAGTCGAATCCGCATGTCGCCCGCCGCCGTCGCGTATTCGACCGCCGTCTCGACCGCGCCTTTAGCGTAAGCTCGATCTTCAAGCGTTTCAAAGAGTTCCGCCGCCTGTCGATATTGTCCGGCGTCCGCCTGAATTTCAGCGATTTGCGCGAGCGCGTCGTCGCGTTCGGAACACGCTTCGATCGCGTTCGTCCACACGGCGTTCGCCTTCTCGAGCATTTCCAGTTTCGCGTAGGTCTCGCCGAGTCTCTGAAAAGCTTCGATGCGTTCGTCGTCCGTTAGTTTGAGTTTAAGCGCCTCTTCGTAGACGTCGCAACTTTCGGCGAGTCGACCGGCGAGAAGCAGCATTGACGCGAGCGTCGTCGCCGCCTGGGGTAGTTCGGGCGCTAGTTCGCGCGCGGCGCGTAGGGATTCGATCGCGGCGTCGGTCTCGGCGTTACGAATTTGAACGAGCGCGAGCGCGACGAGCGCCTTGCCTTTGGCGACGTCTTGCGCGGACGCGATTTCGGCGTTGAGTTTGGCGACGAGCGCGTCGACGCCTTGATCGGAGCCGGCGGCGTCGTTATAGACGCGATCGAACGCGGCGCCGAATCGCGGATTATCGAGTAGAATCTTCCAATATCGTTCGACGACTTTGCGCTGCGCTTCCGGCGTCGTTGCGGACGCGCGGCGCGGCGTCTGACCGAACGCGAGCTGCGCGTCGTCGCGCGTTTCGCGCAATTGAATCGCGACGAACGCGCCGAGCAGCGCGAGCGCGACGAGAAAGCCGATCTTGTGGTTACGCAACGCGTTCATGTCGAACGAGACCTCCGCAATAATGTTCTGGAAAACGACGATTTAACGTCGGCAAGTCGGTTGGCTCGGCGCTTAGTCGTTTGCGGCGCGCGTGCCCATCGCGCCCCAGACTCCGTGGTACGACTTGCCGTATTCCGTAAAGCTGTTGTAGCCGATCTTCGGGTCGGGATTGCCGTTCGTATTTACGTAGTCGACGGAATCGGAGACGAAGGTTACGCTTCCGTCCGCCATGGCGCAATTGACGCCGCCGTTATGGTAGCTCGTCGGGGCAATGAGTCCTCCGCTCGTCGGCGCGTCGACCGCGAGGCACGAGGGCGCGTTCGGCGGTAAAATCGTCATGAAGCCGGTATAGGCGCACGCGCCGTCGCTCCATCGCAAACCGGACCACGCGCCGAGCGAACCGTCGGCGACGCTTTCGGCGATATTGCCGCCGTTTGCGAGCGCGACGCAGTCGTCGACCGCCGTCGACGCGCCTTTAATCGTTTCCACGACCTGATTTTCGTATTTCACGTCGAGCGACGTGCCCGAGGTTACGTAACCGACCTTCTTATCGCGCGCGTCGCCGTCGTAAATAGCGCGTTCGCTCATGAGTATCGTTTTCGAGATACCGTCGGAGAAGCCTTTGATACCGTTCCACTGTTGGGGCGCGAAGGCGCCGCGGTCGGCGTTGCAGATCGTGAATTTCGTCGCGCCGAGGGCGCCGGGCTTTTCGCCGTCCATATTGGCGGTATGAATTGGAAAGTCGCCGTAGCACTGTCGATAGTTAACGCGCGCCTGACCTCCTTGCTCGGCAAAGCCCGCCGAATCGGAAGGACACAGTAAGAATGAAAGCGTCGACGTCAGTAAAGTCGAGGAGGGCGCGTCGGAATTGAAGTCGAGCAGGTAGTTTTCCCGCATAATTTGTTCGTAGAGCGCCGATTGTTCGATAAAGGGGAGTAGCGCGAGGAATCCCGACGTGCGGCGCGCAATTCCGTCGCTCGCTTTTACGCTGACGGCGCCGGCGGGAAAACTCGTTTTACTGGAATCGTGATAGTTCTGACACGCGAGCGCCAACTGCTTTAAGTTATTCGTGCATTGCATTCGTCTTGCCGATTCGCGCGCCGCTTGAACGGCGGGAATCAGCAGACCGATGAGAACGCCGATAATGGCGATAACGACGAGTAGTTCGACGAGCGTAAAAGCAAAACGAAAAGTATGGCGATTGTGCGACATGACGTTTCTTCCAGCGCGATCGACGCGCAGTTGGCTTGGCGGTTATTTACTGAGTTGGAATCGGGCGTTTTTCTCGCCCTTATCGCCGACGGTTATGGTTAAGTCTGAGGTTTTTTTATCGGAGTATTTGAGGGGAATCGCGGATACGGCGTTAAAGACGTCCTCTTCGGGCGCGGGTTCGCTGTAGCCGGACGCCTGGCGCGCTTGTTCCCATTTTTCAACCGCGCCGTCCTCTTTGGCGATATATTTCTCTACGGTTACGACGTATTCGCCGGGCGTCGCGCCGTTCTCGCCGAGCGTGCGCGCGACGAACGCGCCTTGGGCGTCGGTCATTGCCGTTGCGACGCGTTGGCCAACGGCGGGCGCGGGCGCGTCTTTCTCGCGCGGCGCGGGCGCGAAGGTAAGCGTCGCCCATGCGAGCGGAACGCCTTCGTATTCGACGACGCCCTGGAGGGGAACGAGCCCCGGAATTTTACCGCCGCCGCACCCGGGAACGAGCGCTAGCGTTGCGACGAACAACGTCGCGAACAAGAGGCGGCGGAGCGATTGAATCGTCATAGCGACCTTTCTTAGAACACGAATAAAAGGTTTAGTCAATAATATCGCGACCGTTTGCCGAGCCCATCGCGCCCCAAACTCCGTACGGCGACTTCCCCTTGCGCACCGGCGCGATCGAGAGATCGCCCGCGTCGACCGCCTCGTCGACGAATCGTACGGAACCGTCCAGAAAACCGACGTTGCAACCGCCGGTATGATTGCTCGTCGGACCCGCTACGTACGCGTAAAAGGAGGAACACGCGGGACCGTTCGGCGGAATGATCGTATTAAAGCAGGTTGAAAGCGCGTCGCCGTTCACCCAATTGCGTCCCTGCAGACTATTGATCGCTAGACCGGAGCCCGTCGGCATAGGCTGAATATAGTCGCCGCCCAGTCCGATAAATTCCAGGCATTTGCTCGGGTAGAGGGGAACGCCGCCCTCTTCCGTCGGATCCGGGTTCATATTGATACCGTTTTTCCACGCCATGGCGATATACGTGTCGACCATTCGCAACGATTTACCGCCGCCGCCAGAACTGACGCGTCCGATAATGCGTTCGCTGAACGCGGCGGTATTCGAGGTTCCGTCCTTAACGCGCGCCATGGAATTCCAGACGTGAACCTGGAACGGCCCGCGCCCAAGACCGTCTTGACCTATATTGGCGAGAATGGGACCGTCCGCGCAAACGGGGAAGTCGCCCGAGGACGCGAAATAGCTCGTCGCGCCCGTGCGAAAAGACGGATGAAGCGTTTCCGCGTAATATCCGGACGGGCACAAGAGAGACGGAATCTGCACGTCGCGCCATGGCGGCGCCTGGGTAACGGTGATCGAGTTGAGGTTTCCTTTTGGAATTCCGAACTGACGAATAGCGTCTGCGAGCGGCGCTTGCTCTATATATGGTAGGAGCGCGACGAAGACTGAGTAGCTTCCGCCCCCGACGAGCGCCGGCATTTTTTTAGCGGCGTCGTGATAGGTTTGTACGGCGATCGCGAGCTGATGGAGATTGTTGGCGCATTGCATCCGATTAGCGGCTTCGCGCGCGGCTTTAATCGCTGGCAAGAGCATGGCGATGAGAATGCCGATAATGGCGACGACGACGAGTAGTTCAACGAGCGTGAAAGCTCTGCGACGGTTTGAGGAAGACGACATGGCATTTTCCCAATTGATTTGTCTAATTGGCGTTCACTGAAGGAACGGCTAAAAGTTAATTCTCTCTAATTATATTAGCCTAGACTAACATGTCAAGGGACGTTCTTAACAGGATTTTGCGGCGAGTTTCTCGTGTAATGACGGGAATTTGGGAGTTTCCTTAAATTGGACGCGTTTCGAAATAGAAGGGTCGCCTAACACATTTGACGAGGTTTTATCTGTTGACGTGTCTTTTTTGTGAAAAACGGGCTGATTTGATTGGAAAACGACGCTTAGACTAATTCTTGTAAAAAGAGAACGTCGCATGGCAATCAGAATCTCGTCGTTCCAACAAAAGATAAACGTCGCGTCTTTGAGAAAGAGGCGACGTTTGAACAAGCGCGTTTAAGAAAGAGACTGTTGCGCTAGACTGCGAGGTATTATTTGATATTTCGCCCGCCTACTTAATAACGCGAAAAGCGGTTAGAATCCGTCTTTCACCTCTTCGCCTCCGGAGCG
>CADCOO010000250.1 GCA_902803085.1 uncultured Planctomycetota bacterium | reverse complement strand
CAAACTTTTTGTAATTGACGTCGACGGTATCCGCCTGTTGAGCGTTGAGGTCTTGGAGTTTCTTGTCGTACTCCGCCTTTGCGTCTGGATCCTCGGGAGGCGCTTCCTGAATCATCTCGGGAACGAAGACCTTAGAGATGAGAACCTTGTACTTCCCTTGCGGCGCTCCCGGGAATTTCCCGTCCGTTTTGACTTCAACCACTCCTTGGGCGTTAGTAACGCCGCCGACTGAGAAACGCAATTGACTCGTAGCGTCGGCAAGGATAACGGTTGCGCCCTCCAGAGGTTGACCGTCCTGAATAACGGAGATCTTGCAGGAATACAGCTCGGGCAAGTCAGCCGGTCTTTCAACGCCGCCGCAACCGAGAATGGTCGTTGCGACAAGAGCCAGCATAGCGAATAAAAACGTGTTGCGCATAACGAACGCTCCTTCTTACGGGACTAGTTAAGTTGAACGCTTTCACCGCCCGACGGGGTTCCTAGCGCGCCCCAGACTCCGTACGGCGATTTCCCGGTGTTAGGACCGGCGCAGGCGTCGCGACCGTTTACGTTCGTACTAATCGTGTCAGAAATGAAGTGAACGGAACCGTCGGCGTAACATGCGTTGACGCCGCCAGAGTGATTGCTCGTCGCGGAACCGAGACGCCAACATCCGTCGCCCGCGCCGTTGGAACAACTCGGCGAGTTCGGTGGTAAAACCGTATTGAAGCCTCCGGCTACCGGTCGACCGTCGCCGAACCAGTGTCCTCGCCAACTTCCGCTACTGCCTTGACGCATTTGAGTTGGGTTTTCGGGATCCTTGGCGCTATTTAAACAGTCTGCGGCGGATTCAGGACGAACAGGATAGACGCCGCCCTTGATTCCAAGATAGCCGTTAGACGTCATCGGATTGGCGACGGTTTCGCTTGCGGCGACTGTATTGCTGGCGCCGTCGGTGATGGCCGACATTTTCTTAAACTTTCCAGGCGTGAAAATACCTCGTTGCGAAATCTTCCATTGGTCGCCGCCGACTTCTTCGTCGCGGAGTTGGTTGGCGTCGATACCGTCGCCGTTGCACGCGATGTAGTTAGTGCGTCCTCCGCCGTTAAGACCGGCTTCCGAAGAATTGCCGTCAGACGGACAGAGAATAGTGGAAATGGCGCCCTTCATGGCGTCGATGGAACCGCCTTCCCAAACGTAGGGGCGGCGATCAAAAATTGCGGTGTAACGCTACCCTTGTTCCATAAAAGGGAAGAGCTTGAAGGTGGCGCTCCAGTTGTAGGTCCAAGCGACGGAGTCAAATTGACCCCCGAAGTCGCCGTAAACCCAACTCATCGACGCGGGGAACGTCCCGTTGGCGTCGTGATAATTGTGGAGGGCGATTCCCCACTGCTTGAGTTGTTGGTGCACTGCATACGACGAGCCGCTTCGCGTGCCGCCTGGACTGCAGGAAGAAGAAGGCCAATCAAGATACCAATAATGGCGATGACAACAAGGAGTTCGACGAGAGTAAAACCGTGTATTTTACCCTCGCCTCTCAGTTTAGAGCTGTGCTTCATCAGAAAATCTCTCTATTACCCAGGGATTAAACAAACGCTGCATAAATATTAACAAACGGGTGCGGAGAGCAAAAGCGCCACGAACATGATTCGTATTGGGAATGCCAGCTTAAGTCAACTGGTATTGGAAATCGAATGCGCAATAACGATTGTTTTTTGCGTTAAAACGCATTTCTCTATTTTCGTTGCAACTAAAAGGCGAACTCGGCAATCGAAGGGGACGTGCGACCGGCCGAAAGAACGGTCGATTTCTTTCTAGGAATGGAAAACCTAAGATTCAAGGTCAATTTCTGAGTCGTAATCAAGAAACTGTTCCATTTGTTCTTCCGTCCACTGATTGGCGTCGCCTTCTTCCTCTGCTTGCGAAGGGGAGGTGGAATTGTCGCGTTCGTCGTCCTTATCGTCGTTTGGTGCGTCTGCGATCGGCTCGGGCGTTAGATCGAACTCTTCGTACGCGCCGTCTTCGTCTTCTGGATCGCCGTTCACGAGGCCGACCGATTCGGCGTATTCGTCGATTTCTTCATTCCTTTCGACGTCTTCGAATTCGTCGCTGACGCCGACTCGGTAGGTCTCATCGTCAGGAATCTGACGTTCAGGATTGGCAAAACTACTGGTTAAGGGACTGACGGAGTCTTCAATAGCCTGTTGTTTGCCGCGCCAATCCTCCATAGTAATATAGACCTCGCGGGGCGCGGACGGTCGAGACGGATTCGGCGGCGAAATGTACCCTTCCTGCGTCATAACGTCGACGATTCTAGCCGCTCGGTTGTACCCGATCTTAAATTTCCGCTGTAGCAGGGACGCGCTCGCCTTGCCCAATTCTATGAAGGTTTCGACGCTAGGAATGTACAGAGCGTCGTAGACGATTTCGTCCTCGCCGCCTTCCTCGCCGGGGCTCGGTTGAGGCTTGGTTCGCTTTTGAAGCGAGTCGTCGTATTCAGGCTGTTCAACGTTAATCTGTTCGAGTACGGAGCGGATTTCGTCGTCGGAGACGTAGGCGCACTGTCCTCGAATCAGAGAGCTGGACGTTGGCGGTAGGAAGAGCATGTCGCCGTTTCCTAGGAGTTTTTCCGCACCCTTGGTATCGAGAATAACGCCGCTGTCGACGTGACTTGTAACCTTAAAAGCAATTTTTGCCGGTAGGTTCGACTTAATTAAGCCGGTAACGACCTGACGCGTTGGACGTTGCGTTGCGAGCACCAAGTGAATGCCGGCGCCGCGGCTCTTCTGCGCGAGTCGAATAATGTGCTTTTCGACGTCTTTGCCGCCCGCCGACATAATGAGGTCCGCCATTTCGTCGGCGATGATAACGACGCTCGGCATGGTCTTCGGGAACGCTTCCCATTCGTCTTCGTCGACCGGATTGAGCCTCCTTCGTTTTTCCTCGATCGAAAGCGCGTTGAAATCTTTAAGATTTCGCGTCTGAACGCTTTTCATGACCTTGTATCGCCAATCCATCTGTTCGCACGCCCATTCGAGGATCGTCGCGGCTTTTTCCATGTCGTCGACGACGGGATTCATGAGGTGCGGGATCTTCTGATAGAGGCTAAGTTCGACCATCTTCGGATCGATCATGATCATTTTGACCTGATCCGGCGATCGCGTCATGATGAGCGACATAATGATCGTGTTGAGGCAGACTGATTTACCGGAGCCCGTGCTGCCCGCGACGAGCAAGTGCGGCAACTTAGAGAGATCGGCGACGATAGGCGCGCCGACGGAATCCTTGCCGAAAAAGATCGGCAGCGACATTCGCTCGACTTCTTCGGAGCATATTTCCATGACTTCGCGAAGACGTACGTTAATGCGATCGCTGTTCGGCACCTCGATCCCAACCGTGCTTTTACCGACGAGCGGCGAGACGACGCGCACGTCTCCTGAGGCAAGTTTAACAGCCAAGTCGGGCGCCAACGCTTCTAGTCGCTTAACGCTCAACCCTTTGCCAAGTTGCACTTCGTACATCGTCAATACGGGACCGGTCGCGTAATCGACGACCTTCAGATTGACTTTGAACTCCTGGCACGCCTGTTCTAACGTCGCGCCTCGCTCGCGAATCTGGTCCTCGATTTGACTAAAATCGTAAACCTCGCCTTCGTGCAAGAGCTCGATCGGCGGATAATTATAGACGGATTGCGTCTGTTCACGTTCGACGGAGTATTCGGCAAAACTCGACGGCTGGATCGAGACCTGGTTGTAACCGTCGTCGCGTTCGTCCGTCGCGTTCGCTTGCACGTTTTCGGGCGCGTAGCGCTGACCAATGGGGTTTACGTAGGCGGGCGGCGTTACGGCGCGCGTCGGCGCGAGCGTCGTCGTTTGGTTATTGCGCGCGGGCAGACTGGCGGCGGACGATCTTCTAGAAAGGACGTTGACGGCGCCAAGTTGCGCGCCGTAACGCTGGTCGCGGTAGGGGACGGCGCCTATCGTCTCCTTCTCTTCCTTCGGACGACAGCGTTCCAACTTGAGACGAAAGGGTCGCGCAACGCGACCTACGCACTTTCCGAGTCCCGAGGACCATACGAGGAATCTTACGCAAGAGTCGGGCAGCAGGAGCGTCAAACCGGCGGCAAAAATACCGGCGAGCGCGAGATAAGAGCCGAATCTCATAAAGACTTTGTCAAAGATAAACTTTACGATCGCGCCCACGTAGCCGCCCGGTCCGATCGGCGGACCCGCCGATTCGTCGCACACGAACGCCGCCAAACCGGAAAGGGAAACTAAAATGAGAAAAAGCCCTATCGATTTGAGCCAAGGGTCTCGTATTTTATCGTAAATGAAGTAGAGAAGAACGGCGACGCCGAACGCGAGGAGCAACGCGTAACTGACGACTCCAAAGCAGAGCGAGCACAAATAGGCGCACCACGCCCCGGGGAGACCCATAATATTACGGATCTCCTGCAAGTCGTGGTACACAAATTGAGTCGGGAAATCCCACGGCGAATAGCTTAAAATCGACGCCGACAGGAACAGCCACGCGACTCCCAGCAGGGCGCCGAAAGCGTAGCGACCGAAGTCTTCCCGTTTCCTGTCATAATTCCTTTGCACAAACGCTCCCTAATGTACTTCTAAGCGCAATTGCGCGACGTCGATCGCAGTTTGGGGGGAAGGATCGACGTTATTCCGACGCCGGAGGTCGGCAAACTCTTGGACCGGCTAACGATTATTTCGATGAAGTTAAAACGACGAGCTACTCGATCTTAGCGACCTTGAACTTGTAAACGCGCTCCTTTGAGCGTATTGTTAAGCAACATTGTAACGGTGAGCGGACCGACTCCTCCTGGAACGGGCGTGATCCAACTGGCAACTTCTTTGACCTCGTCGAAAGCGACGTCGCCTACGAGTTTCGAGACGATTTCCGTTTCGCCGTTTTCATTGACGATCTCGCGCTCGACCCGATTCATGCCGACGTCGACGACGACCGCGCCCGGCTTGACCATATCGGCGGTAACAAATTCCGCCTTACCGATCGCCGCAATGAGAATATCCGCCTCGCGCGCAATTTCCGGAAGATTTGTCGTGCGACTATGACAGACGGTAACCGTGGCGTCTCCTCCCAGACCCTTCTGCAGCATAAGCAGCGCCATCGGCTTGCCGACAATATCGCTTCGGCCAATAACGACGACCCTTTTACCGGCCGTCTCAATCTTGTACCGTATGAGCAATTGCTGAATTCCGTAAGGCGTGCACGGTAGGAAACGAGGACGTCCCTGCGAGATGAGGCCGACGTTTTCCGGATGGAACGCGTCGACGTCCTTGCGCGGATCAATTAGATCGAGGATTCTTTTCTCGTCGAGCCCCTTGGGCAAGGGGAGTTGCACAAGAACGCCGTGAACCGTTTCGTCGCGATTGAGCTTCTCGACAAGTTTGACGAGTTCGTCGTTTGAAGTCGTCGCCGGGAGACGATACATTAGACTGCGCATGCCCGCCTTTACGCAAGCCGATTCCTTATTGCGCACATAGACCTGACTCGCCGGATCTTCGCCGACGAGTATTACGGCCAACGTCGGTTGAACGTTCGTCTCCGCGACGAATCGATCGACGTCCTCTTTAATTTCAGCGCGTATCGCCTGCGCCGTTCCTTTTCCGTCGAGTATTTGAGCGGACATTTCTTCCTCCTAACCTGGGAGCGGCGCCTAAGCGCAAACGTTCCTGTAACCAGCGACGATCCGTCTCGAGACCGCCGCGCCTATAGATTTTACTCCCCTTCCTTAACAAGATAACCGCAAAATGAAACTTTTCCCCGGCTTTTTTCATTCTCTAAGGGGCCATTTTCCAACTATTGCCGCCAATCGCTTTTAATTGCGTTACAGACAAAGATTCCCCCTCTTTTATAGTTTGTCTATATTGCCATATTGAAAACTGAATAAGACGCGCGGAAGGCGTCAGAAATTAACGCGCGCTCCCAAGCGGCCGGCAATTTCGCGCATAATGAGCGTCGATTCTTCATTTGTCTGCATTTCTTCGTCAATTTCCGTCGCGGCGTGTAGAATTGTCGAGTGATTTCGGCGCGCAAGCGCGCGACCAATTTCGCGATAGGTTGCGTCGGTAAGTCTTCGCGCGAGGAAGACGACGCACTTGCGCGCGAAGACGAGCGTCTTCGTACGTCTTTTACCGCGCAGATCGACGACGGAGACCGAAAGACGTTTAGCGACCGCGCGAATGATCTCGTCAAGCGTAATCTCGCGCGATTGATTGCGTCGTTCGAGCGCCAGCTGAACGTTTTCGAGCGTTGGATCGGTCTTATCAAGCGCCAATTCTCGCGCAAGTTGCACTAGGGACGCGCATATTGCTCCGACGGTTGTAGGCAGCTTTCGAGCGCAGTACTCTTTAGTCGCGGCGTCGAAGGGTAGCGCGAGTTTTGCTGCGACGCGTTCGACAATGGCGAGTCTGGTTTCCTCAGACGGGACGTTTACCGGTATGAGAAGCCCAGCGGAGAGTCTTGCCGCCAGGTCAGGCGAAAACCCTTCAATATTGGCGGGGGGCTGTGAGAAGGAGAGAATAATAAGCTTGCGCGCCTTAATTGCGTCGTCGAGCATTGTCAGGAATTCGAGCTGGGCGGCTTTGTTTTCAGCGAGTAGGTCGGCGTTCTCAATGGCGACGACCGACGCCTGCGCAAAGAGTTCGCGAAAGAGTTGCGTCCGTTCCGTACGAATGGCGTCGGCGAGCGATCGTGCGAAATCATGAGCGGAGAGGTAATAGAGGGGGAGTCTCGGATTCTTTTCGCGCCGCGTTTGGCAGACGGCCTCTATAACGCGCGTTTTACCGGCGCCGCTTTGACCGTAAAAGACGAGAGGCATGAGGAAGGACGTTTCTTCGAGCTTCCGATATCCGATAATCATCGGTTGGTTCGAGTCTCCTCGCGCGGCGTTGTATCGCGCCTGCAGGAACAATGGAGACGGTAGCGGCGCGTCTGTCGGGAAAAAGGAATCGATGGGCGCGTTCGTTTCTTTAGCGGCGCGCATGAGGAATTCTAGATCGGCGCGCGAGGGTTCGCGGCTTGCGGCGGCAACTGGCGTCAGGGGCGCGTCGCCGACGAAGCGATCGAAGACGGGAACGCCAAAGTCGGCGATCCGGACGGCGAGCTCGGCGAGCCGATTCTCAGGCGCGACGAGAAAACCGTCAAGCAATGCTTCCGGAGTGAATTGCCGGTCGACGTCTTGCGCGTCGCTTGGCTTCGGAAAGGCCGGCAGTTGCATGATTCGATAGCGCGCGTTATATTCTGGCATGGCGTTGGCGAGACTCCTAACGCGCAAATCGCGCGTCGACGGTTTCTGTCCGTAGTTTAGTTTTCAGAGGTAAATTCGACGTCGATGACGTCGTCTCCCTTGTCGCGATGAGTTAAAGACGGTCGCGGGCCGACGTTTTCCGTTTCATAGGATTCAACGTCGATCGGTTCGTCGTCGGCGTTTTCCGCGTCATAGCGATCATAAGGACCGGAGAATTCATGGTCGCCGAATCGATAGGCTCGAAAGACGGAAAAGACCCCGTTGGCGTTGCCGTTTAGATCGATCCTCATGAGTCTCAGGAGCGCGCTAAGACCTCGTCGAAACGGCGGAATTATGAGAATTACGCCGAAAATATCGGAAAGGAAGCCTGGCATAACGAGCGCGACCGCTCCAAGATTGCCCAGAAGGTAGTTCTTCAAAGAGCGCGAAGAGAGTTCTCGCGAGTTAAAGAGCGGACCGCTACGCTGCAATCGTAATAAAATCAGCCCCGCCAGCGAGGTCGCTAGCGTGAGCGCAATCGCCGTTTCCCAAGACGTCGCCCTAGCGACAAGGATAAAAGCGATAATTTCAAGAACCGGGTAGAGTATAAAAGCGCTGAGGAACATATTGGCTCCATGACGTCGCGTTTGAACTCGTAGAGCGAACGCGACGCAGACGTATTATATCGGAACGAGCGCGTAAGCGCGCGTCCGTTGGATTAAGGATGTTACGCGGCGTGGCGCAAGTTCTCGCGCCCGCAGCTCGATTATAGCCGATTTCGCGTTACTCGGCAATCTTGCCTAGCGCAAACTCGACGCCAATTTTCTTCTTAGCGTATTTCGTCGAGGTCGTTATATCCCAAATAACCGTATTATGCTGAAAATTTGACAAAAGCAGAATTTCTCCTAATGGGTTGGAGCGATTACGCCGATTATGCCAGTAAGGTTTATTTTGTCGGTTGCGCATAGCGTGTGCGCAAGCCGACGTTAAACGTCATCATACGGCGCAACGCGATCGGTTTTTAGGCCGACGCGCGCGTCGGCGGTCCGGCGGTCGACGATTCGGGCGACTCTAGGGCGCGCTCGAATCAGAGGTGCAATTGAGAATAGATAGTTGAAAGAAAGAAGTCGCAAAATGAAAACACATATCCGTATCAAGAAGCGCGGCGCGCGCCTTGCGATTCTTTTGACGCTGTTGGTTGTCGCGCCAATAGGCGCCAGGAATTGCTGGGGACAGGTCGCTGGGTTCGCTCAATCACGCGCGGAAAACGCCGCGACCGCTGAGAGCGGACCTCGGCGAATTCTCGCCAATTTGAATCCCTTCCGACAAAACGACGAACGCGAGCGCGAGCAACAGCGCCCGCTCGTTTCGCCCGCGATTTCACAACCGGTCGTTACCGCGTCTCGTGCGTCCGCAACCAACGCCGCGCCGAATGCGAATAACGCCGCTGCGAACGCCGCGCCGAACGCGACGCGCGTCGCTCAAGCGCCTCCGCAATCCGTCGGCGAACCGACCGCGGCCAAGACGGCGCCCACGCGATTGGCTACGATTCGTCCGCACGTCTCGCCTTCGACTGGCGCCGCCGCTGGCATAACGAAGAAATCGTCTTCGGGCAGCGTCGTGTCGGTACTCCTAGACGAGTTGGAAGAGGACGATCTCAAAGCTCCGACGCTTAGCGACGCTCCGAGTCGAACCCTCGCGAACGACTCTTCTGCGGGCCGAGAGACGCGTCGAGTCGCGCGCCGGAGTCTACGCGTCGATTCCTTCCCGTCTTCTCTTGAATTGCTGTCGTCCGACGACGGCGCAACCGAAGAGAGCGAGAAGGACGGAGCTACTTCCGGACCCGCGATGACTTTTGAGTCTGACGACGTTCTTAACGCGAACGAGTCTTCCGCCGCTGGCGCCGCGCCCGCCCTAGCGATCGAAGAAGACGCTCCGACCGCCCTAGTTGAAGCTGAAAAGAAGTCGGAGAAAACTCAAATTGTGGCTGAAGAATCGGCGATAGATGAAATCGCTCCTAGCGTTCTCAACGACTCCGAGCCCGACGCTATGGTGAAACAGGGCGTCGCTCCCCAAACGGCTCCGAACGCGCTCGACGCCCCGATTGAATCGATTGATTCACGTCTCGACGAGGTTCTCGCGCCGCGCGCTAGCGCAACCCGCGACGCGCCTAACGTTGCGGATTCGACTCCGAACGTTTCCGTCGCGACGACGCGCGCGCCAAACGTCTTGGTCGACACAATTGGGCCGAAGAAACTTGTCGTTGGCCAGGAGTCGACGTATAAAATCGTCGCGCGCAACCTAGGAACGGAAACGGCGCGTAAGCTGGTCGTAACGACGGATATTCCCGAATCTGTTACGAACGTTAAAGCGCGCGCGACGATCGGCGACGCGTCGTTCCAGTCGAACGTCGATCGCAACTCCTCCAAACGATGCGTGTGGAACGTCGGCGATCTCGCGCCCGGCGACGAGTTCGCGCTCGAGATTAAACTGACGCCGACGAAACGAGCGGCGTTCGGATTGGCGAGTCAATTTGATTTCGAACGCGCGTCCGCGCTCGCCGAAGTCGAGGTGCAGGAGCCAATTCTGGAAGCGCTGATTGAAGGACGCGATTCGATCGAGTGGGGAGTGGAGGACAAGTATCGTCTGCGTCTCCGCAATATCGGCAACGGGGACGCGGAAGACGTCGTGCTGAACGTTTCGACGGGCGAGAATTCGGCGTCGCAAAAGATCGGTTTACTGCGCGCTGGCGACGAGAAAGTCGTCGAAATGTCGGTTAAGACGGCGACGGACGACTATTTTGTGATCGCAGTAGAAGCGGTTGGCGCTTATGGTCTGCGCGCGACCGCTGAGAAGAAGGTTCTCGCGCTGCGCGGTCGACTCGACGTCCAGGTTGAAACGCCCGACCTTCAGTTTGTGGACGGTGAGTTCGAAGCGACGATACGCGTTAAGAATCTCGGCGCCGCCACGCTGCAGAACGTTGACGTCGTCGCGCAGATTCCCCAAGACGTCGAGGTTGTCTACTGCTCGAATCAAGCGCGTCGCAATCTCGAAAAGCGCCGTATCTACTGGGTCGCGCCCTTTATTCGCCCCAACGAAGAGACGGTCTTTACGGCGCGTTGCCGCGTAACGAAATCCGGAGTTGCAAACTTCGAAGTTGTCGGCGTCGATCAAACGGGTCTAGTAGCTCAAGCGCGTTCTCAGGTGAACGTGGAAGCGATAGCGGTTCTCGCCATGCGCGTCAACGCGCCGAAAGAACCGATCGCGGTCGGCAAGACGTGTACGTACGAGCTAGTTGTCGAAAACAACGGCACGCGGGACGCGCGCGAGATAAACTCTGGAATCTTCCTTGGCGCCGGTATTAAGCCTCTCGCGGTGGAGGACAATCAAGGCTACGTCTATCCGGAAGACTCGAAAGTCCTCTTCAAGAAGATCGAAAGCTTGAAAGCCGGCGAACGCGTCGTCTTCCGCGTTAAGGCGGAAGCGGTCGTTGCTGGAAATCAGAAAGTTCAGGCTATGTTGCAATCGACTCCCGAAGACGTCAGCCTATTGAGCGAGGAGACGACCTACTGCTATTCTCGTCGCGCGCTTGACGGTAGAGGAACGAGTTTTTCTGACGCGGGCAGCATGACGGCGGAAAAAGAGGCCGATTCTGTTAGGAAGTAGCCACGATTTGGTTGCGTGTCGATTTTGGACGAGGGAAACCGGAATGCGAGAGCGATTTCGGTTTCCCTTTTTATGTAGACGGACCCGCGTTTAAGCGTCGAATTGCGACGCTATCGCGTTTTTTTCAAGCGCGATCACTTGACGTCAACCTTTGATACGGTAAAATACGAAGTAAATCACGTTTCCGACTAGCAGTCGAGCTGAAACGTCGCGCTTGATCTTCACAACTTGCGTCGTCCTCGTCCCCATAGATCGCTGGACGGCGCGCCGTTCAGGTATGATCGCCCCTCGGCGTCGTCGATCTGAGACGTTGAAGTTTGGCGGAGTTGTTTCGCTTGCTATTCTTGCGCGAGCGATCGGGTGAGTCTATCCGATCGTTATAGGCGGGGCTTGTATGAAAAGATTTTCTTTGAGTAGTCCGACCCTGCGCCCTTTGAATTTAGTCCATTTTTTACGCTTGTAACTTAACGTTTATCCAGTTGTTTAACGTCATGAGAGAAGATTACGAATACCAAGATTCAGACGATTTTGATGACTCGTCCTACGATTCTGAAGAGAGCGACCTCGAGACGGACGATTTAGTCGACGACGAGTTTGAGGATCAAGACGACGGCGACGAATTCGACGAACAAGACTCCGCTCCTGACGCGCGACGTCCCTTGAACGACGCGGCGCGTTTGAGCGCGCGCGATACGCGCTCGCGCGACGCGACCATGGGGCGCAAAAAGCTCCTACTAAAGGCGGTCAACGACGTTTTCAATCTCACCGGCGGCTATAAGTTGAAAGCGATCTACGTCGACGAGGAATTCGGCGCTTTTAAGCGCGACGTCGAACGTGAGTTTTACCGAGCGCTCTATCATGCTGAACCGTCGTCTCCGGAGGATCTCGCGCGTATGCGTCGCGAGAACGCCGCCGAAATTAGGCGCGAAGAATCCGGGTTCATTTCGCCCGATCTTTCCGACGAGGGCGTCGACATTGAGTTTGGACGCATTGTTCGCGAACTCTTCTTTCATGCGGGCGGCACGTTGCTCGGACGCTCAGATTACGATCCCTACGCGTCGTCGTTCGAAGCGGAACCGATACCGGCGCGCGCTCCGGAACCGCCGGAGGGTTCGAGGCCTTCTCGCGCGAGTTTCGGTTCGCGCATTGATAATTTTGAACAAACCGGCGGCGCGGCGAGTTCAACGCCGCGTACTAGCGCGCGCGCGTCGTCTTCCGGCGCTCAGAATTATACTGGATTAGGCGCCTACCGCGAGGCGCGTCGTCAGGCGCAGGAGGAGAAGCGGAACGCGGTCGCCGCGCCGAACCCGTCCTCCACCGGCGCCGATTTATGGCGCTACTATAATCGAGCTCTCAGCGCTACTCTTTCCGTGTTCGTGCCGGGCTCTACGGTCGATCAGACGTCTTTTAAATCTTTTCTTCGTTTTGCGCTCTTACGATTGTGTCCTGAGTCAGTTGCGGGCAAAGACGCGACGGAGTTCTCTATCAAAGACTATTTCCGCAAGACGTTAGACCTTTCGTCGCCAGTCGCGAGGAAGAACTTGGCTCTGTTGCAACTGATCGAACGTTGCGTCGACGCCACGGTCGGCGAGGGCGAGCCGGAACAATTCGGTCACGCGGCGCTTTCGTCGTTCTTTCAGGATTTTTCTAACCGCGCGTTCCTTAACGCGCTTTCCGCAGAAGATCTATTCTGGGTGGTAATTAATTCATTGGCGTCGTTTGGCCGCCGTTACTGCTCTTTTGTCGCGCTGGAATCAGACGCCGAATGGCGGTTCGACGACGAGTATGTGAAGGGCGCTGAACGCCTGCTACAAGCGCGTTTCGTTTTGCGTAAGTTTAACGGAGACATGTCGGATTTTGACGATTTCCAAAAGGCGTTCGTCGAACTCCTGGGTTGCGGCGCGCGCCTTTCGATCGATCGTCTTCGGAATGTGTTTCTCCAGGCGGGCGGCGTATTCACGTCCGTTGAGGACGAAATGGTCGAGGTTCAGGAAGAGAAATGGGAAGGGACGCGCGGCGATCTTGTCAAGAAGATCGTTTCGGAGTATTTTCCGCAGGGTTTGGACGTTGATTCTGAGGAGGCTCTCGAGGAATTCCGCGAAATTGGTCGACGCTTTGGCGTCGCGTTCTTTGAGGAGCCTAGCGAAAAGCTTCGTTCGATCGTCGTTCCTCGTTGCATTTTGCGCGGTCATACCGTTTATTACGTCAACGATAGGCTGAAGAAACGAATTAAAGAAACTGTCGACTCCTTTTTCCGCATGGGCGCAAAGGCGCTCTATTTCGACGCTTTCTTTGAAGGTAATGGAAAGCTCCTAGCGGAAGCTAATATTCCCGACGCCGAGGTTCTTTGCTACTTCCTGGTTTCGTGCTTTCCGAAGTATTATTTTACGCCGTTCTATATGGAGCCCGAGGAGGACGACTCTCTTGAGGTCTTAAAGATCCGGAACGAAATCCTACGCGTATGGACCGTCGACGAGAAGGTTACTCTCGACGATTTATGCGAGCGCGTTTTTGTCTCGCGCTCTCGACTAGAAACGGTCCTTAAACTCGATACCAGCGAGTTTCTGCTGAAAGACGGCGTGTACGAGCGAATTGCCAACGCGAAAGAACCGGACGATTGGAAGTTGATCAACGCCCAGTTTCTCCTTGAATTAAATCTTGATCTGCGCGACCAAATTGCTGTTGTCGGCAAACGATTCTTTGACGTCGATAGGGAGGACGCGTCGGCTGCGGACGAGATTCCGGCGGAATCGGCGAAGGATCTGGTAAAGGAATCGGCGGCGCCAGCGATTAGAAGCGTAAAAACGCCTAAAACAAGCAATGCGGCGCCAAGCGACGATCCATGGGCTCAAAAACAAACGATGCTGTGGAACGACGAAGAGTTGGCGGACGGTTTTGACGTTTTGGCTTCTACCTATCTAAAAGTTGCGGAAGAAGATTCCAGCGCCGAAAAGGTTCATTACGAAGAAGGTCCTGAACCAACTTTCGATGCGGAGCCGACGGCGCAGGCGACAAAACGAACTAAGGCGTCAAGCGCCAAGCTGGACGAGGACGCGCCGACTAAACGCGAAAAGACTGAGCGCGCGACGAAGAAGTCGAGCGCGGGAACGACCGACGAGAAAGAAGAAAAGCGCAATCGCGTTGTGAAAAAGTCCGAGCGATCGGCGCAACTCGATCTATCCGACGTCGACGAACTCGAACCGAAGGCGCGTCAGAAGGCGATCGCAAGCGCGCTTGTTCAATTCGAGCAGGGTTTCGACCTGGGCGACGATTCTGCCCTGAACGCATTTCTCGACGTTCTCGCCGATCAAGGCTATTCCTTCAATGCGAGTAATTCCGAGATTCTTGCAGAGATTCGTCGCGTCGGATTCGTTGTGGACGGACGCGTCTACGTAGTGCGTAAGAAGTGCGGACAGGAATTGCAGGATCTCGTTAACGAATGGTTCGACGCCGGCGGCGAAATGATCTATTACGACGAATTTTTCGCGCGTAACGAAGATTGGCTTTACGAACGCGGTTTTCCGACGGAAGCCGTCCTTATTAATCGACTGCGTCGTTATTTCAGCGACGGCGCGTTTTACGACGAATACTTCGAACGCGAACCCAACGAAGAGCTAACCGAAGAGGAAAAGGTTCGCCAAGAGATCTTTCGCGTTTGGGACGGCTCGTCGTCCAAACGAGTTCGCGACCTTGCGCAACAGCTCTACGTTTCAGTTGAAAAGCTCGCGGAAGTCATGGAGACGTTCTCTGAAGATTTCTCTCTACTCTCGAACGGATATTGGAAACGAATTCAGAAGGGCGTCCTCGGCCGAAAGCGTTCGTCGCAAATTAAGCGCAAAATGGGGCGCAAACGATCGATCTGACGGCGCTCGCTAACGGCGAGACGAAAATAGAGAAAGGGCGAATCCGCGCGTTTGACGTCGGATTCGCCCTTTCGCTCTTATGGTCGAGCGATTCCTAGAAATAATCTATTCCTTGTAAATCTCGCCGTAACTTGGCGTATGAACGACGGTTTCCGGCGCCAATTCCCTAATCTTTTCCGCAAGCGCGGCCGACGCGTTTTCCTCGCCATGGACGACGAACGTCGTTTGCGGACGTTTGGGAATCGCGGAATACCATGCGAGCAGCTCCGACTGGTCGGCGTGTCCAGAAATGCCGCGAATTGTAACGATCTCGGCGCGGACCGGATGCGATTCGCCAAGGATTCGAACAGGGGACGCGCCGCTGAGAATAACGCGACCGAGAGTTCCTTCCGCCTGATAGCCAAGGAAAGCGACGATATTCTTCGGACTTTCAATGTGGTTTGCGAGATGATGTTTAATGCGTCCCGCGTTGCACATTCCGGCGGACGCCATAATAATAGCGGGTCCCTGCATTTTATTGAGCGTTCGCGATTCCTCTCGCGTTTTGAGCAATCGGAGATTGGCAAGCGAGGCTCTTAAATTTGTGAGCGACGCGATGGTTTCTTCGTCGAAGCACTCTTTATGGCGTGAGAAGATCATGGTCGCTTCCACTGCCATTGGCGAATCGAGAAAGATTGGGATCTGCGACGGAATTCTATCGCCGGCGATTAGACTGCCGAGTCGATAAATCACCTCTTGCGCGCGTTCGACGGCGAAAACGGGCATGATGATTTTGCCGCCGCGGTCGTATGCGCGATTGATAACCTCGGCGAGTTGGTCGTCGACCGTGTCGATCGGAGCGGACGCGCGGTCGCCGTAGGTTGATTCAATAAAGAGGTTGAAGATTTCGTGGGGTTCGGAGTAGACTTCCGGGTCGCGCAGGATAGGTCGATTCGCACGTCCAAGGTCGCCGGAGAAGAGAAGACGACGCGGCGCGTCCTCCTGAATTTGCGGTTTCGTTAGAACGACCTCTATAAAGGAAGAACCGAGAATGTGTCCCGCTTCGCGGAAGACGACCTCGACTCCCGGCGCAATGCGCGTCGGTTGCGAGTAGGGGATCGGCTGGAAGAGCTTTACAGTTTTTTCAACGTCCGCTTCGGAGTACAGAGTTGTAACGGGTCGTTCAGGAACGCGATTCTCACGTTCATGCCTCTTGCGTTTGTAGGCGGCGTCTTCCTCTTGAATATGCGCGGAATCGAGCAAAATGAGTTCCGTGAGATCAAGAGTCGCGGGCGTGCCGTAAATTTTCCCGTGAAACCCGTCGGCAACAAGTTTGGGCAGTAGGCCGCAGTGATCAAGATGCGCATGGGTTAGCAATACGGCGTCGAGAGCGCGCGGGTCGTCTAAAAAGGGTTCCCAGTTGCGACCGGCGTTGACGCGTTCTTGAACCATTCCGCAATCGACGAGGAATTGAAAAGAGTCGCACGCGACGTAATGTTTCGAACCGGTAACGGAGCCTGCGGCGCCGCAAAACTTAATTTCCATTTGCCATTGCCTCCCATTGTTCTGTGCGAAAGCGACGACCATTAACGCGAGCGTATTAAGTAGTCTCTCTGGTGAATCGCGATTTCTTAAATAGTAGTCGTCTGTTCGCGAGCTTCCCTTATTGTACGTGAAAAACGTCGGCGTTTCAACTGATTTTTCATTCGCCTCGTCTTTTATGAGCGAAGAACGTTAAAAATGGGCGCGATTCCGTGAAAAACTTAGCGATCAACTTGACGCGCGCCCTTCTTTCTGGTATGGTATCCTCCAGCGCCGACGAGCGCGTTAAGGAGAAGTTCAAATGAAAACGAGAATAACAATATTGTGCGTCGTGTGCGCGGCGACGGCGTTGGTTTCACTTCTAAGGGATCGTACGACGGAAACGCAGGCGCAAACGCAACCTCCGCAGCTTACCATGCCGGAAATCGAGAATATGCGTCGTCCCATCGACGCTTTCTTCGAAGCGATTTCTGATCCGGATAAGGACTCGGCGGCGGCGGTGAACGATCTACTCGCCAATTCCGCGCTCAGCGCCGACGAGCAAACGAAGACGAAGGTAACCGAGGGCGTTAAACAGATGAATCAACACTTTGGCGCGTACGTTTCCTTCGAGCAAATAGGCGTTAAGAAACTCGGCGCCGACCTCGTCGTATTTCGTTACGTCTACAAGTGCCAGAATTATCCGGTCGTCTGGTACTTCACGTACTATTTTCCGCGCAGTAAGTCGACCGATCCCTCAACGACTCCTTCGTCGGAGCAGTGGCGCCTCATCGGCTTTCGTTACGACACCAATCTCGACGCCGCGTTGCTCGACGCAACTTTCCAGAATTAGACGCGCGTTAAAGACGTAGAAAACGCCGCGGCGGTAGCTCTATCGTCGCGGCGAATTTTTATCGTTTCGCGTCGAGCGTTAGCGCGCGTTCTCGGTCGCCTCGACAAGCGAACCTCCGTCAAAATCGAAGAAACGTAGTTTGAGAACGGTTTCGTCGTCAATACGCTCCGTGCGCGCGACGACCAATCGCGTCGCCTCTTTGGTGTGTTGAAAACGCTTTGGCGCGACCGCCCAACCATTCGCGCCGTCGAGCGCAGACGCGCCCAGCGTGCGGAGATTGGCGTCGGTCCAAGCGGAACGCAACGTCGTCGGGTCGTCTTCTTTCTCCGGATAGAACGCAAAGAGAAGCCGATCGCGCGCGCTCGTAATCGACTGTGGACCGTAGACGGTCGCGCCCCCGAAATCAACGTCGCCTTGACCGACGAAATTGAACTCGGCGTCGTAAATTAGAACGAGATTTTTACGATGCGGCTCGGCGGTCGAGGGTCCCCCAATATAGAATCTTCCATTGAAGAACTCGACGCCGTCGCACCCGGGACAACGCTCCAGCTTTAATTTGCGGAGAAGCGTTAGT
>CADCOO010000249.1 GCA_902803085.1 uncultured Planctomycetota bacterium | reverse complement strand
TTGGTCAAGACGACGTCGCTTCCCGCCTCGACGTAAGAGCGCGCGACGGACGCAACGGCGTCGGGATTTTCCAGGCACCACAGGTCGGGATGAGCGCCGACGGGCAGACCTAATTTCTGGAGTTCAGTTCCCCATCCGCCGTCGAGTAAAATCGTTTTCTGCTGCAGCTTCTTTTGCAATTTTGTGCTAATCGTCATATTTCCCCCTCACGATGCGCATAGGTTTGTTCGAGCGCCTAATGTTACGTCCTTACATTCGACGCGTTTACTATTATAACGCGTCGTCAAAAAAACAAAGAGGGACTCTTTTGGCAAGAAGTCCCTCTCGTTTGCGTTGGGAAGCGTAAACAGTCGAACTTTAGTAGAGCACGCTACCGGGCGCGAATCCTCCGGAGACGTTTTGCGGCTCGTAGATGACGTTCGAGTAGGGATCGACGTTAGAGTCGAGAGTCGGAGTCGGGGTCGGATTAGCGACTGGCGCGCCGACGTTTTGGGCGTCGTAATTATAGGCAAGGTTAGGAGCCTGTTGCGCGGGAACGGGCGCCTGGTTCGCGTTGGGGTTTTGATAGGTCGCTGACGAACCGCTGACTTGCGCGATCGGATTGTAGGGCGCCGGAGTTGTTAGCGGATCGGACTGCGGTTGCGACTGCGCGAACTGATTTTGCGGCGCTTGGTTTTGGAGGAACTGATTCGGTTGAGCATAATCCTGCGTCGGGTAATTCTGCCGCGCGACGGAGGTATCGACGGCGTCCATCGTTGGGAAGGGCGAGGGCGTCGAGGCGACGTCTAGCGTTGGGAAGGCAGAATTCTCGAGACTAGGAGCGTCTGGCGCGGGATAGGGATTCGGAGTCGTCGGCGTATTGGCATAAGCGTTCGGCAGCGCCTGGTTCGCGCCGGTCGCGCCCTGTTGAAGGGCGGGATTCGTCGCGGGCGCGGCGTTGGCGTTGGCAAACTGATCCATTGGCGATTCCTGGGCGCTCGCGTAGTCCGCAGTGGACCCGACGCCTGCCGCCAGCGGGTTCGACGCCTGGTAATTTTGCGAGTAGCTAGGGGTCGCAAAGTTTTCCGAGGGCTTTTCCGGTTCGGCGTTTTCGTTATTGAGCGCTACTTTGGTCTCTTTAGCCTCTTTGGTCGATTCGTCGTTGGCTTCGTACTTCCCTTTTTGAGCGAGGGAATTTTTCTCGGACTTAGTCGTCGAGTCGTTTGACGTGTAATTCTCAGGCGGCGGCGTGATGTCGTTGAGCGCGTCGAGTTCGTCGAGTTCGCTTGGACCTCCCGCTTTGGAGGCGTTCGGATTTCGAGAGAAAGGATTACTAAATTTCCAGCCGGACTGACATCCCGTCGTTCCGATCACAAGCGCCGCTAGAAAGACGGCGATTATCGAAGCGCCTTTGTTCGTTTTCATCGATACGATTCCTTTTGACTTCCCTGTCTTTTCGCAATGTCGACGATTTTCGCTCGGTCGTCGAGTCTACTTGTCGCGTCGTCGGGAGCGAGTCCTGAACGACGCCCAACCAGCCGTTGCCGCGACCTCCATGTCGCTGTTTCGGCACACTCCATGCGCAAAGCAACGGTTGTAGTGGTTATATCGGCGTCTAGGTCCGATTAAGGAGAAAAAAAACGGAAAAAACCCGATTTTCCCTTAAGTTTTCCGTGAGTAGCGATTTCCCAGGGGATGGCGCCGCGTCTCTCATCGTCGACCGAGTCGTGAGGATAATAGCGTTTTTTAGTAGACGCGCCAAGAGATCTTTTTCGACGTCCTGAAAAGCGTTTTGCGGAAAGCGTCGAGACCGACGGAAGGAGTAGTTGACTTTAATGAAAAAACGGTTTTTAATAAAGAATCCAGTTTTTATGACGATAAGAGACGTAAGGACTGCGTCGCGACGGAAAGCGACGCGTATGGAGAAATAAACGGCGGCCTTTGCATTAAGGGACGCGCACGGCGAGTGCGCGTCGTTCCAACGGTAGGGCGGAGTATGACGAAGAAATCGAAAAAGCGCAGCGAGACGACTCCTCGCGAGAGTTTCATTAAAATCGTCTCGAAAATGGGACGCGCTATTGCGAGTCGCGTTTCCTTTGCCGGGAATCTCGCCGTCTTTTCGTTATCGACCCTCTTCTGGCTCGTGGTGAAAGGACCGCGGCGCGAGACCCTCACGCGTTCGTTCTTTAATATTGGCGTGTTGAGTTTGCCCGTCGTTATGCTGACCGGCACGTTTATCGGCATGGTGCTCGCCGTTCAGGCGTTTCCGCAGTTTAAAGTCATCGGTATGGAAACGCGCATCGGCGCCGCGATCAATCTTTCGCTCGTTAAAGAGCTTGGGCCGGTCCTAGCCGCCACGATGCTTGCAGGCCGAGTCGGCAGTTCGATCGCCGCCGAGTTGGGAACGATGCGCGTAACGGAGCAAATCGACGCGCTCTCCAGCATGGGAGTGAATCCGGTGCATTATCTCGTAACGCCGCGTTTTCTCGCGTGCCTTATTCTTATTCCGGGTCTGACGCTCTTTGCGGATCTCATGGGAGTCATCGGCGGCATGTTTTTTAGCATTCACCTGCTCGGCGTCGACTGGAGTTACTACTGGGAATATTCGCGTCACGCAGTGGGAATGTTCGACATTTTTGCCGGAATGTTTAAGTCTGTCTTTTTCGGGGGCGCGATCGCGCTGATCTGTTGTCATCAAGGTTTCCGTTGCGGGGCAGGCGCGGAAGGGGTCGGCAAGGCGGCGACAAGTTCGTTCGTCCTTTCCTTTGTGGCGATTCTTTTTTTGGATCTTTTACTCGACGTCTTTTTGGAGCAGTTCCACACGCTTGTTTTGGGCGGCGTGAACAAATCGGTCGTCTGACGAAGGAAAAGGATGAATCGCGGCAAAGTAATCAATGGAGCGCGGCGCAATGACAGAGCAAAAGAGGGACGAGCTTAGAACGGACGAGGCGGTTCCGCCTTCGATCGAAGGATCGGTTTTTGTCGGGCCGGACGGCGTAAAAAAAGTGTTGCGTCGTCGTCCTCCTTTGCTTGAGATCGAGTCTCTAAACGTGATCTTCGGCGAGAACCAGGTGCTGCGCGACATAACGCTTAAGATTCGTCGCGGCGAAACGGTTGCGATAATCGGCGAGAGCGGTTGCGGCAAGACGGTTCTCCTTAAGACGATGATTGGTCTTGTAGCGCCGACGACTGGCCGCGTTTTTTTCAAAGGTCAGGATCTTTCGGAACTCTCGGACAAAAAACTCACGGAAGCGCGTTCGCATTATGGATTCGTCTTTCAGATGGCGGCTCTTTTTGACAGTATGACGATAGAGGAAAACGTGTCGTTTCCGTTGCGCCAGCACCATAAGGAGATGAGCAAACGCGCGATCAAGGAGCGCGTGGAATATCTTCTTGAGGAAGTCGGTCTCAATCCTCGCGTCGTTTCAGCCAAGACTCCGTCGGAGATTTCGGGCGGTATGCGCAAGCGGGTCGGTTTTGCGCGCGCATTGGCGATGGATCCAGAGATTATGCTATACGACGAGCCGACGACGGGACTCGATCCCATTATGAGCGACGTTGTGAACGAACTGATGATCAACGCGCGCGATCGCCATCACGTAGCCGGGGTTCTGGTAACGCACGACATGAAGTCTGCGGTCAAGGTAGCGAACCGTCTTATTATGCTGTATCCGCACGCGTTGTTGGATTCCGATGAGCCGCAAATGATCTTCGACGGCACGGCGGACGAGATCTGGCGCTGTAGCGACAAACGCGTGTCGCAGTTTATTCGCGGCGAGGCAGGCGAGCGTATCCGCGATATGAGCATGGAAGACTAATGCGGTCGATTTTAATCGGAACTTGAGAAAAAACGAGAATAATCGTTATAATCGCTAAACTAAAAAGAACGGCGGACGATAATACCTATAACGGATCGTTCGCAGAGAGCGGACGCTTTTCGTGAGCGTCCTTTTTTTTGCGAGCGCCGCATGGTTTTAGATCTTGCGATTTTAAGCGGGATCGTAGCGAGAATCCGGCGCGAGTCGGAGTTAGGAGCAATTATGACGTCCAACCGAAGAATGGAATTTTTCATTGGGATGATGGTGATAGGGATTATCGCCGGCGTCTTTGTAATGACGATTCTTTTTAGTTCCGAGAAGGGGTTCTTTGTCGGTAAAACGGGGGGTAAACGTCTTACGATCCTCTTTGAGAAGGGGAGCGGGATAAGTCAGAATTCGCTCGTTTTAAAGAACGGCATTAAGATCGGTCGCGTTTATTCCGTAAAGCTGGACGACAACCCGGAGAATTCTTCCGTTTTGGTTTCCTTCGAGCTTGAGCCGGAGTACAAGATCTTCTCGAACGAGTACGCTAAAATCAATCGAACGATTTTGGGGGACGCGTCGATCGAGTTCGTGGACGATCCCGCCTATCCCGGCGAAATCTACGAGATCACCAAGAGCGACGAGTTGATTCGCGGTCGCAATTCTGGCGACATTATGGGAACGGTGAGCAATATCGAGGGCGATCTCGCTCAGGCGTTGCAGAATATTAACGGGGCGTCGCAGGGCGTGGCGCAGTTCATGGAGAATATCAATGCGATTTTAGGGGACCAATCGGAATTGGAGATTAAAAAGCAGCGATTGCAGAGCGTCTTTTCCGAGTTGGAAGGCGCGTTGAAATCGATTAGGAGCCTTGCGGCCAATATGGACAAGATTGTTTCCGATCCCGAGGTTATCGCCAACGTTCACAAAGCGACGAGTCAGGCGCCTGAAATTCTCGATCGCGTAGCGAGTCTGACCGACGACGCGAAGACGTTTATGACCAACGCCAACAAAATAGGGGACAGCGTGCAAGGCACGCTTGAGCGCGCGGGGCACACCTTCGATCTCATCGACAAGAACCTCGACAATGTGAACGTCTTTACGACATCGCTTGCCGACGACGGTCCTCAGATCATGACCGCGCTCAACGACAGTTCCGTAGAGATTAAGTCGACGATCAACAACATCAGCTCCGCAGTCGCCAATATTTCGGACCTTGCTAAGAGTCTCAACGAAAAACTCGAAGATCCCGATTCGCCTTTGGGAATTCTCAACGACGAGGAAACGGCGAAATCGTTGCGTCACATTGTTAAGAACGCCGAAGAGATCACGCAGAAGCTCTATCCCATTATGGACGACGCGCGCGTCTTCTCCAATAAGATTGCTCATCGTCCCAGTTCCCTGATATGGGACAAAACGACGAGCAAAGGGGGCGCTTCCGACAGTCGCTACGGTTTCCAATCGAACACGCCGACAGGCGGTCTTGGCTCTTCGCTTTTCCGACTGACGCCGAACGGTTCGCGCATACGAGAACGCGACTACTATGAATCCAACTCGAGCGAAGATTACGTCGATTCTCGCACGCGAGCCGCGTACCGCGAATCGCTCGATCGAGTGGACCTTTCGCGCAGTCTGAACGGTCGCTATGCGACGGCGACGCCGAACTCCTATTCTCGTCTTCTCACGCCGTCGTCCTCGAATAATGGACGTTGCATGGGATTCGGCGGCGCGCCGAGCGCGCGAACTGATAGGACGCGGTGGTCTCTCAACTCCTTCTGGAATATGTTGGGATTTGGAAAATCGCGCGAACAAGAATGCGATTACGCCGTCGACTATCGACGCGCGCGTTATGCCGTCGAGGATCTGCGCGAAGCGGAATACGACGAAGAATACGGCGACCAGTATTACGACGACTATGGCGCCGACGACGCGCAGTTTGTCGGGTATGAAGAACCGTCGACGCCAGACGCGCGTTTTGCCGTCGCGCAGCCGAACTACGACTACCAGAACGACGCGTGCAATCCTCCAAGTTGCGGCGCGGCGCCGGGGTCGGCCGTAGTGCGACAGCCGACCTTTGCGAGCGCTCAGAACGGCGGGGCGCGACGCGCGGGTGATCCGGAACCGGTCGGCGCGTACGGCGTTAGTCCTCTAACGGTCGAGAAGGACGAGTTCAAGTTGTCGGACGACGAGTCGGAGGAATACGTCGAATCCGCCGACGACGAGGACTACGAAGAGGGCGAAATCGAAGAATTGCCGTCCTCGATCAATCGTCCGGCGTCGCGTCGCGAACCGGCGGTCGCGCCCGCCAACAACGGCTACGGCGGCGAATTTGAAGACGACGGCTTACCGATGGAATTTACGCCCCCGACGAAATAACGCGCGGCGCATAAAAATTCGGCGCGCGAGGAGCAAAGAACAATGAACGAAAAATCCGTGGAGAAGGTTGTAATAATCGGTAGCGGACCCGCAGGCTGGAGCGCCGCCATTTACGCGGCGCGCGCGGCGCTTAATCCGCTCGTCTTTGAGGGCGCTCTTACAGCGGAGAATCAAGACGCCGGAACGCTGCCGATGGGTCAGTTAACTACGACGACGGAGGTGGAGAATTATCCCGGATTTCCGAGCGGCGATCTTCGCGCCTATTTGAAGAGCGCGCTAGCCGAGGAGCGTCTTTGGGCGCTGCCGAGCGACGATCTCGACGGCGACCCTCCGCGAATCGTGTCGGGCGCGGCGCTCGTTGAGCTCATGCGTCGTCAGGCGGAGAATTTCGGCGCGCGCGTCGTATCAGAAGACGTAACGGACGTCGATTTGAGCGTTCGTCCGTTCACGCTCGTCGATTCGAGCGGCGTGACGACGCGTGCGGAGACGGTAATCGTAGCGACGGGCGCGTCGACGCGCTGGCTCGGTTTGGCGTCGGAAGAGCGTTTCAAGAACAACGGCGTTAGCGCGTGCGCGGTTTGCGACGGCGCGTCGCCTCGCTTTCGCGATCAGCCGATCGTCGTCGTTGGCGGCGGCGACGTAGCGGTCGAAGACGCGGAGTACTTGTCGAAATTTGCGAGCAAAGTATATATAGTCCATCGTCGAGACGAATTGCGCGCGGCTAAGATTCTCGTCGAGCGCATTAAGAGAAATCCGAAAGTTGAATTCGTGTGGAATAGCGTCGTGGCGGACGTTTTGGGGGACGACGCGGCCGGAGTGCAGGGCGTCCTGGTCGCGGACGCGAGCGATCCTAGCGGCGCGCGCCGACAAATCGCCGCGTCGGGTCTTTTCGTTGCGATTGGACGCCGGCCGAACGTAGGGTTTCTCAAGGGCGCGTTGGAACTCACGTCGGAGGGCGTGATAAAACGTCCGATTCCATTTAGCTCCGCAACGAGCGTTCCTGGCGTTTTTGTCGCCGGAGACGTTTGCGACGCGCGGTATCGGCAGGCGATAGTCGCGTCGTCGAGCGGAGCGTGCGCGGCGCTCGACGCCGAACGATTTTTATTGGAGAATCCGATTGAGCGGCGATGATCGAAGCGTCGATTAATTGTCGCTCTTTGGAATTTTTCTCTTGTAAAAAGCGTCAAAGAGAGTACAATAGGTCTAGGGCAAGGCGCGTCGTGGTTCCTCGTTAAACGTCGCGTTATACGTTTGCGAGTTGAACGCCGATCTTTACGAGCCGTACGTTTAGCAGGTTCGCCCTGGTTTACGCGTTTTAGAGAACGGTCGTCGCTGAGAATAGGAAAGATGAGAAAGTATTACTATGTTTGTCCCCGTTGCGGGCATCGTTGGAGCTACTTTTGGAAGCGGAAAGAGATGCACTGCGACTTTTGCGGTCAGGATTGGAATACCGACGAGAGCCGCTATAAGAAACTTCATGGTTCCTATTTTTCTTGGGTAGCGTTCTTTTGGACGCTCGTCGTGCTCGCGGCGATTGGCTTTGTTGGTTTGCGCGTAGCCGATAAGATGGGGTACGAAGCGACCGAAAAGTTCATGTCGCTTTTAGGTCGTCAGCCTTCCGCGCAGAAGGAGCGATCGGCGCCGAACGACCGTAGGCGCGTTCCAACTCCACAAGTCGAGGAATCGGCTAGCGACGACGCGCCGGTCTATCCTGAAAGCGCGTCGACGTCGCCCGACGAACCCCAGACGGTTGAGCAAGTTCCTCGCGGCAGGGTTCGCGAGCGCAAGGCGCCGGAAGAACCCTCGGAGAAGACCTTTGAGACGATCATAAGCGAAACGGAATCGGAAGCAACCTCTTCGGAGAACAGCGATAAGGACTGGGATTTCTAACCGACGACGTTCTTTTATTGTTTAAGTTAAAAGCCCGCGAGTCGTATCGAGCGACTCGCGGGCTTTTTCACGTCTATCGTCGGCGTCGATCTTTTAGAATTAGCGCGTATTGTCGCGCCGCGCGGGTTTGCTCCTGGCGGCGTTTGTTTCCTTCTTGTCGCAACGCGCTCTGAATTGCGTCGGCTAGTCGCTCTTGGATCGACGTTGATTTGAGTGTGGGGAGTCGCGCGCTCGTTGCGGGACGGCGCGCAAAAAAGAAGAGCGAGACGACAAAAGCCGCCTCGCCCTGTTTAGTTTAATTCGATCGAATCACGAGAGTTAGCGAACGCGATTCGAAGGAGTCTTCGATTGCGAGCGTTGGAGCAACCAGTAGAGGAAGGGCGCGCAAATGAAGATGGAGCTGTAGGTACCGACGATTACGCCGACGAGCATTGCGAAGGCGAAGGTGTGGATGCCGGCGCCGCCGAAGCAGTAGAGAACGAGGACGGAGAACCCGGTCGTAATCGACGTGAGCATGGTGCGGCTGAACGTCTGGTTCGTCGCCTTATTGATAATGTCCTTGGTAATCGCTTCAGACTTGCCGCGCACTTCGCGCATACGGTCGAAGAGAACGATCGTGTCGTTGAGCGAGTAACCGATGAGCGTGAGGAACGCCGCTACGGTCGCAAGACCGATCTTGAACTGGGTTATGCCAAGGAACCCGAGCCCGGAGGCGAGCCACTGGCTGAGCGCGATCAGGCCGAGCGTAAAGCACACGTCGTGGATCAAACCGACGACTGCGGAGAGACCGAAGACCGCGTGCTTGAATCGGAACCAGAGGTACGCGATAATGCAGATCAAGCTGCCGAGAATAGCGAGCGCGCCTTGCGTGCGCGCGTATCCGGCGACGGAGGAACCGACGGTGTTCGAGGCTTCGAACGCCGACTGATCGTCGCACGCGGCTTTCGCGCCGTCGGCAATTTGCTTGACGAGTTCAAGATTGTCGCTGCTGAAGACGACGTTCCAATTATCGGCGACGTCGTTCGAACCGGCTTCGTACGCTTCATTGGTGACGCGGAACGAGATTTCCTCGCCTTCCGGAACCGCTTGCGAGAAGTACTGCTCGACGACTTCTTCGCTCAGCATCGGATTGACTTTGATTGCGACGGTCGTTTCCGGAACCTGCGTTTCGGATCCCTTCGGGGTAACCATTTGGGTTTCGCCGACGGTAAATTCCATGGAGTATCGACGTAGCTTATCCTTGAACTGCTCTTTAAGAATATCCTCGACTTCGGCGCGGAATTCGTCGGCGGATTTATCCTTCGGGCAGGAAGCGCTGATCGTATAGCAGGTATTCGGCGCGACTTCGTTGCCGTCGCGGTCTTTCGCGAGCGAGAGTTCGCTGACGGAGAGGTCTTCGAGTCCGGGCAGTTGACGGAGTTCTTCAATATCGACGGGCTCGGTAAAGACGGTTTGAATTTCCACGCCGCCGACGAAGTCGACGTCGAAAATTCCCTTGCCGCGAACCATGGTTCCGAATAGACCGACGATAATAATCGCGACTGAGACCCAGTAGGTTTTCTTAGCGATCGTGAAGAAGTCCCAGTTCGGACGACCAAACTGCTTGAGTCCCGGCACGCAGGGGGAGACGCACTTATTCGAAATCCACCCGGCCTTTTCGCACGATTGGAAGATAATGCGGCAGATATAGGTCGCGGTGAACATGCTGAAGAGCACGCCGAGGAAGAGGGTAATCGCGAAGCTCTTGATCTGTTCGGATCCGACGATATAGAGGATCCATGCGGTGAGCATCGTGGTGATATTGGAGTCGAAAATCGCGGTGAACGCGCGCTGATAACCGTTGCGGATCGCCATGCGCAGGGTTGCGCCGCCGCTGAGTTCTTCACGAATGCGTTCGAAGATAAGAACGTTCGCGTCGACCGCCATACCGACGGTGAGAACGAGACCGGCGAGACCAGGCAGGGTGAACGCGGCGTGCATTGCGATCATTGCCGTCATAATGAGCGCGAGGTTCATAACGACGGCGAACGCGGCGATGAGACCTCCAAAGCCGTAGTACGCGATCATGAAGAGGAGGACGATTACGCCGCCCCAGAGAATCGCGTTCTTACCTTTGCGAATCGTATCCGCGCCCAACGACGGACCGGTAACCATTTTCGTAACCGGTTTCTCGGAGAGGGTCGCGGGCAGAACGCCGGCGTTCATAACGGCGATTAGGTCGCGAACTTCGCCCTGAATACGCGTGCGATCGTCGACCGAAAGATTGTTGCCGAACGTGATCTGGCCGCGATCGCTGATCGTGCTTTGGATCGTCGGCGCGTTGAAGAGGCGCTTGTTAAAGACGACGCCCAGCGGACGCCCGGCGCGACCGTCGCGCGTGCAGTATTGGCTCGTGAGACGCTCCATATTGCGAGCGCCTTCCGCGCCCGCGCGCATGGTGAAGTGGACCTCCGGCTCGCCCATATTGCCGACGCCCTCTTGAACGAGCTTGACGTGTTCGCCGTTGACTTCGTACGGTTTGTCGAGTTCAAGAACGAGAACGTCGACGGTCGGAACAGACTCGACGGATTCGTCTTCGCGTTTAACGTAGTGGGACGGTCGCTGGACGCAGTCGGAACTTTTGGTGATCGACATTTGGGTGGGGTCGACGGGCAACCACGTGGCGCCGACGACGATTCCTTCGCCGGTCAGTTTCTCTTTGTCGAGCGTGATGTGATCCTCGTCGGCAAATTCAGGGGACGTGGCGAGTCGAATGACTTGCTGTTCGTCGGCGTCGGAGGACGAGAGGGAAGCGAGAATTCGGAATTGGAGATTACCGGCGCCGGTAATGACGCGTTCGAGTCGAGCGACTTCAACGTCGTCCGCTTCCGGAATGGTAATTTTAATTTCCGAGTTGGCGCCGAGCTCTTGGATCGAGATTTCGCGAACGCCGGAAGGATTGATACGCTTCATAATGGCGTTCTTGAGGAGCCCCATTTCGTCGTTGGTAACGGTATCGCGTTCGGAGTCTCCAGCGGGAGAAACGGTATAGACGAGGATCGAACCGCCGCGGAGGTCGACGCCGAGATTAACCCGGTTGTTCGCCAGTCCGACGATCGTGGAAACGACGCCGCCGACAAAGCAGAAGAAAATGAGGAAGTAGCCGATATTGTTCTCCGGCATACGGAATTTCTTAACGCACGCGTAGGAGAAGAGGACTCCGAGGAGAACGACGAGGATAAAGGACCCGAAGACGACGAGACGTTGACCCGTTCCGCTCTTAACGACTTCCTCAACTTCGACGGGAGTCGCTTTCGGCGCGGCAGAGTCGTCGGCGGCGTCTGTCGCCGGCGCGTCTTGCGCGTCGGACGCGGCGTCGTTCGGCGTCGCGGGCGCCTCGTTTTGTGCGGGCGCGGCATTTTCGGGCGCGGAGTCGTTGTTAGCCGCTTCGGTAGTCGCCGCCGGCAGTGGCGCCTGAGAATCATCGGTCGCGACGGCTGGCGCGTTCTGGGCGTCGGTTCCGTCTTGTGCAAATGTAGTCGACGCGTAGGCGCCGACGCCAAACGCTATGAGCGTAACGAGACCTATTAAGCAGGATCTCAACGAGAAGTTTTCGTTAGTCATTTGGTTCAAATCGTTCTTGGGCGTCGCAGGTTTCCGGTTTTTTAATTGCGACCGACGCGCGGTAAATGCGCTTCTGGAACCTGGTTCAGCTGGGTTAATATAGCGAAGGGCGCGATTGTTCGCGCCGCGATGAAAGTCTATTAACGTCGCGCGCCGAGCGCGACGTCGTTGGGACGCAGACGAGCGTAAACTCGCGCGTTTATTTTTTAGCGCCTTTATCCTTGTCTTTACTTTCGTCCTTGCCTTTTTCCGCCGCCTCTTTGTTGTAGACGAAGTAGATCGAGCTAAGGGCGAATCGCATTTTGACGTTGTTCGACTCGTCGACGCGCAGAACGATCTCGCCCGCCTGACGATCCATGGAGTAGACCGTGCCGATTATGCCGCTTGTTGTGAGAACGCGATCGTTGATCTTAATAGAGTCGACGAGCTTTTGCGCCTGCTTATCGCGCGACTTTGCCGGTAAAATAAAGAGCAGGTAGATCGCGATCAGGACGAAAAAGACCATCATAACGAGATTGAAAGGACCTCCGCCAGGATTTTGCGGGGCGTCTGCTGCCGGTGCGGCGGCGTCCGCGAAGAGCGGAAGAGCCGCGTTTACGAAAGCGTTTAAAAGCGCTGATTCCATGGTTAAAACCTCTGTTTTCTCGACTCTGATCGCAAACTGCGACGGGATGGAACCAAACGCGCCGCGCCGGTTCCACGCTAATTCGACTATTAAACCACAATCATACACGCAAAAGGGGAATTCGACAAGGGCGACCCCCGACAAATAATCAATTTTCGTGTCTTTTCGGGCATTTTCCGGATAATCGGCGCCCTAAGTTTCATAGCGTTTGTTCCATTGAAGTGATTTTTTTGCGTTGAGCTCGAGTCTTTTCGACGCGCGGCGTGAGCTGCGGCAAAAAATAACGTTTTTGTAAAAGAGGTCTTGCCGACTTTTTTTAAAAAGAGTATCGTTAAGCGGCGCCGCCTTTCGCGACGCGTTTTGAACGCCATTATTGGAGACTGAAACTTGTACGCCTACGATCTACTTGCTTTCGACGCAGCCTATTGTTCCGAGTACGAGCGTCAATTTCGACCGGCATGTGACGCCGACGTCGACGCCATGCTGGCGATAGAACGGGAATCCTTTGAGTTTCCGTGGTCGCGCGAGGAATTTGAGTTCTGCCTTCATTCGAATCGATGCGA
>CADCOO010000248.1 GCA_902803085.1 uncultured Planctomycetota bacterium | reverse complement strand
TTTTGCCGACCCCTCCCTTTTGGTTTGCGATGCAAAAAGTCCGCGTCATAATACCAGTCCCTTAACTCCGTTGGTCGTCCTCACGTTTGACCCTGCCTACAGTCAGTGGGGATTATAACGGTTCATTGGAAATAAGGGAACGCCAATTTTCTAAAAAGGACATTCGGCCAAAACACAACTTTTCTTCTTTGCCGAGTTGCCTACATTGTTCACTTTTCATTAACGAACGATTTGAGGAGAAGGCCTCCCGTTCGTGAAACGTCGTTAAATTCAATCGTAAAACTTGACTGGTTGACGAATCTTCCTATACTATCTATCGAGCGCGTGGGCGACTTTATATCGCATGGGGCGTTAGGAGCCCCGATCGTCCGCGCGAACGACTTCCCGACGCGCGCGTCGTCTTGCGAGAATTCTTGTCGAGAGTTTGCCCGCGTCCAATAGGTTCACGTATGGAGTTTAAACGGTCCGGCAAATCGCTTTTTGAATCAAGCCTCGAAATCAAATGCCTTTTCTTTTTCGGCGTCGCGCTTGCCATTGTCATTTTAATTAGCGTGTCGCTCTACTACAAGGCGACGAAGTCGCAGGTCGAGGCGCAGAATACGCTCATGGGGAAGCTCATTAGCGAACGCGAATTCTTGCTTATTCACATTAAAGGACTAGCTATTCAAGGAAGCGCTAATTCGGCCGCGTCGACTGATTCCGTCGGCGCGCGCGACGATTCGAACGACTTTATTGATTCGATGACCTCCTTGAGCGAAGAGATTGGAAACGCGTCGACGCGTTCCCGTTTTGAGACGCGTCTAATTCGCGCCTTTCGCAATCGCGACGACAATAGCGACGACGCGCCCCGCGACGATTTCGAGATTAAACTTCTAGAAGATTTAGACGCTCAACCTTTGGATTCGATCGAGCCGAATGCTTCCCCCGCCGCGATCGAGCGCGTCGACGACGACGGACGCTATCATTATTACCAGCCGTTACGACTGGAACGCTCATGCTGGAATTGTCATCGCGGCGTTATGGGCGATTCTTCACTTGAACTTGGCTCGGCGCTCGGCGTAATTCAAGTTACGATACCAGAACCGCCAGCGCGTAAGGAGCGCGCTCGCCTTTGGACGTTGCTCCTCGGCGGCGCGATTATAAGCGCCTTTTTGGGCATGATCGCGTTCTACCTCGTAATTCGCGTCGTTATTGTAAAACCGTTGCGCAGTCTTCGCGAGGTGAGCGAGGCGATCGGCCGCGGCGACGTTTCTAAGCGCGCCGAGTTGCAGACGGGTGACGAATTTGAAGCGCTCGGGCTGGCGTTCAACAAAATGTTGCGCTATCTTGTCGCTACGCAGGAAAAACTTCGCGCGCTCAATACGGAGCTCGGCAATAAGGTGGACGAACTTGCTCAGGCAAACCTTCAACTATTCGAATCGAACCGAGTCAAATCCGATTTTATGGCGACGATGAGCCATGAGCTCCGCACGCCGCTCAACAGTATCCTAGGTTTTAGCCAGATACTGGGCTCGATCGAATCGCTGGACGAGCGTCAACGCAAGTATGTGAACAATATCAATACTTCGGGCATGTCGCTTTTGAAGATGATCAATAATATCCTCGACATGGCGAAATTGGACGCCGGGCGCGTCGAGGTGAAGCTCTCCAATTTCAAAATCGAATCGGTCGTTTTGGCGCAATGCGACATGGCTCGACCATTGCTCGACAAGAAGAACCTCGACCTGACGACGCGTTTCGAGCCAAATCTCCCGCCAATGCGTCAGGACGAGGCGCGGCTCCATCAGATACTCAATAACCTCCTTTCCAACGCGATTAAATTTACTCCGGAAGGAGGACGCGTTCAAGTCGACGTTTCGCGTATTCTGCGTCCGCCGCTTACTCGTCCGCTCGCTAACTCTTATACTGAAGAAGAACCTTTCTTGCAGATGAAAGTCATCGATTCTGGCGTGGGCGTCGCCGAAGAAGACCGGCAGATCATTTTTGAGAAATTTCGACAAGGTAAGAGTTCTCCAGAAGGGGGCGCTATGACGCGAGAGTATTCTGGCAGCGGACTAGGACTCTCGATCGTCAAGGAACTTTGTAAGCTCCTAGAGGGCGAGATAACTCTTGAGAGTCAGCCGGGATTTGGAAGCGTGTTTACCGTCTTTGTGCCCTGGCGTCTGACGCTTCCCGCGCTTACGGAATCCCCGATGCAGTCGGAAATTCAGGAATTTGCCAAGGCTGGCGTGTCTCGCAAGACGGGCGTCCATCCGAACGCTCCTGATCGCGACGCAAGAGTCGAGGACCAGGAAGGATCGTCTCGTTAAACCGTGTTTTTATGTTTTGACAAAACTAAACAGAATAGGAACGCATATGAATCGCACCGTTTCGTTACTGGCGCTGTTCGCCGCTTCTTTTTACGCGATCGCTTCCTCGCATGGAGCTGACAATAGCGCGAAATACCGCGTTGAATTGCCTATGCGATTGACTCAACAAGGGGAGATTCCTCTCGGCGAACATTTCCCTCCGACTCTCGATTTTAAAGCGCAATGGATAGTTGCTCCAGATTTGCCTTCGCCCATTTTACCAAATCTTTGGATCGCCTACCGAAAGACGGTTCATTTAGACGCCGTTCCTGAAAACGCCGTCTGCCGAATTGCATGCGATTCGAAATATTGGCTCTACGTCAATGGGGAAAACGTCGTCTTTGAAGGCGGACTCAAACGCGGACCAACTCCATACGACACGTATTACGACGTCGTCGATCTCAAGCCTTTTTTGAAGTCTGGCGATAATACGATCGCTATTCTTCATTGGTTTTTCGGAAAACAGGGCTTTTCGCACGTTAATAGCGGCGTGCCCGGTCTGCTCTTCGACGCGACGACAAACGGCGACTCCGGATTCTACCTCGCGTCAGATTCAACTTGGAAGACGGCGATTTATTCCGCCGTTCCTGAGGGAATCGTCTGTCCCAATATTACAACGCGCGGCCGTCAAGAAGTTTGGGCCAAAGTGGACGCTTCGAAGGTCGATCCGAGATGGCGTGAGAAAACTAGCGGCGCCTATGAAATGATTACCGCCGACCCGCAGCCGAACCGTCGACTAGGAGAATGGAACGTTCGTTTCAACGCCCAATATGATTTCAACGGCGACTGGAAAGCTGCCGAGTTTGACGACTCGCAATGGTTGTGCGCCAAGGAATTGGGCGCGCCGTTTAATTCTGAAACGCGCAAGCCGCTCGCGCCGTGGAATTATCTCTTTAAACGACCGTCGCCCCTCTTCAAAGATTGGGGAATGCGCGACTATCTCAGTCTTACCGAGGAACCTTTGCCGGACGGAGGCCTCAGGGTTGTCTGCCAACTTCCTTATAATTTACACGCCACCCCGTATCTCAAGGTCGACGCGCCCGCCGGTCTAACGATCGATATGCGAACGGACGACTATAAGGGTGGGAGCGAATATAACGTTCGCGGCGAATACGTTACCAAAGAAGGCGTTCAGGAATACGAATCGCTCGGCTGGATGAATGGGCATAAAATGATTTATACGCTTCCAGCCGGGGTGAAACCTCTCTCGCTTCGCTATCGTGAAACTGGCTACGATACCGTGTTCGTCTCCAATTTCGAGTGCGACGACGATTTCTATAATCGATTTTGGAAGAAAGCGGAACGCACGCTCTACGTAACGATGCGCGATTCCTACTTCGATTGTCCCGACCGCGAACGATCCCACTGGTGGGGAGACGCCGTGAACGAGTTGGGCGAGGCGTTCTACGCCTTGGATCGCAATGCGGACGCCATTCCGCGTAAAGCTTTCTATGAACTTGCTCGATTCCAACGCGCCGACGGTACGATGTATTCACCGATTCCGGACGGAAATTGGTCGAAAGAGTTGCCTGCGCAGATTCTCGCTACCATTAGCACGTGCGGTTTGGGAACGTACTCTTTCTTTTCCGGAGATTTTACTACCGGCGAAGATATTTATCCCGCGATCAAGCGCTATCTCATGATTTGGGAATTTGACAAAGACGGCGTCATTAAGGTGCGCAACGGCGATTGGAGTTGGGGCGACTGGGGGGAGAATATCGACTTGCGAGCGTTGCTCAATTGCTGGTACGCATTAGCTCTTGACGAAGGTATCTTCCTTGCAGAAAGACTTGGCGATATCGACGGACTCAAAGAATTTCAAGGTCGTCGCGACAAACTCAACGAGAACTTCAATCGCGTTTTCTGGACGGGCAAAGAGTATCGCAGTCCGGAATACAACGGCCGTACCGACGATCGCGCCAACGCGCTTGCCGTCGTGGCGAATTTTGTCGATCCGTTAAATTACGACAAGATGTTGGAAGTCTTTAAGACCGAAGAGAACGCGAGTCCCTACATGGAGAAATATGTTCTCCAAGCTCTCTTCCTGACCAACAATGCCGACTACGCTCTTGAAAGACTGAAGAAACGCTTTCAAAAGATGGTTGATTGTCCTGATTATAGTACGTTATGGGAAGGTTGGGGCATTGGCGCTGAAGGGTATGGCGGCGGTACTATCAACCACGCTTGGAGCGGAGGCGGGTTGACATGTCTCGCTCAGTATGCCGTTGGGCTGCGTCCAACTAAGCCCGCGTTTGAGGAATTCGAGATCGCGCCGCAATTGGGCGGTCTCAATCATATCGAATACGGCGCGCAAACGAATTTTGGCGCGATCAGAATTCAGCTTGACATAACGCGAGGCGATAATCCGTCTCTTAGAGCGAAAGTTTCAGTTCCAGAGGGAACAA
>CADCOO010000247.1 GCA_902803085.1 uncultured Planctomycetota bacterium | reverse complement strand
GACGTGCGTTGAGTTGTTAGTTTGCGAACTTATAACAGTTTGCTATTTCTGTATATAAGAGAGGGAGACGCCAAATTTTATTGGTTGACGCAGGTTTGGAATACCTTTATAATCGAACGCGTCGGGCGGGGCGTGCGATCATAACGTTTCATTACGTAGTCGTCTCTCCGCTGGCGGACGACTTTTTTATCGTCCGCGCGTTGAACTTGATTGACGACGTTTTCGGGACTCTACCAATTTCCGACGTGGGCGTCAATAGGGCTTTGGAAAAGTTTTTGACGTCTTGTCGACGTCGAGATGGGAACGATAAAAATAGCGAAAAGCTAGGGGGCGCGTTTTGGCGAAGAACTTCGACGGCGACGGATTCGATCAGCGCGAGCAGATACGCGACGCCGTCGATATTGTCGATCTCGTCGAGCGCTACGTGCCGTTGCGCCGTCAAGGCGCCAATTTCGTCGGACGATGTCCGTGGCACGACGACTCGCGCCCGAGTCTACAAGTCAACGCGACGCGACAGACCTTTAAATGTTGGGTCTGCAATATCGGAGGCGACGTCTTCTCCTTTGTTATGAAGATCGAGAACGTCGACTTCAAAGAATCGATGCAGATTCTCGCGGACATAGCGGGTATCGAATTAAAGCGCGCCAACCGCCGTCGACGCATTGATTCAACCGGCGTAACGCCGCGTTTGGCGCCTCCAGACGGCGATCCGAACGTCGCGTTGGCGGAAGCGGACTACGTCGCGACGATGGAAGGCGGCGAAGCGAGCGAGGCGCTACCCGAGATATCGAAACCGGCGATTTATCGCGCAATGGAATGGTTGGCGCGAAAATACCGCGACGAATTGCTCCATTCGTCCGAGGCGGAGGAAGCGCGTCGTTACGTTGATGAGCGCGGCATAACGCCTTCGACTGCAGAAGCGTTTCAGATCGGCTATTCGCCGCTCAGTCCGAACGCGTTGTTGAGTTGGGTCGGGTACGACCGCAACCGCGCGCGCGTTTTGGAAGCGAGCGGCACGCTGGCGTATCGCGAGGAGTTCGACGAACGCGGTCGCGCGCGTCCTCGTCCCGTTTATTCTGGCGCGCAACTGGCGTTGGAGGAACGCGATCGATATTACGATCGTTTTCGCGGTCGATTGATTTTTCCGATTCGTGACGTTCAGGATCGCGTAGTTGCGTTTGGGGGACGGTTGCTGCCGAACACGACGTTGAAGAGTCAAGCGAAGTACGTGAATTCGCCTGAAACTCAGATATTTACAAAGTCAAAGACGCTTTACGGTCTCGATCGCGCGCGGAACTCGATTCGCAAATCGGGAACCGTCTTGATTACCGAAGGCTACACCGACTGCATCGTAACGGCGCAGTTTGGGTTTGAGAACGTCGTCGCGGCGCTCGGCACGGCGCTCGGCGCGGAACACGTTCGCATTTTAAAGAGATTTGCGGACAAAATGATACTCATGCTCGACGGGGACGAAGCGGGACAGAAACGCGCGAAAGAAGTGTTGCGTTTCTTCGTCGAGCAGGGCGTCGACATGAGCGTTTTAACGCTTCCCGACAACGAGGACCCCTGCGAGTTCCTCCTGGACAAGGGCCCGGACGCGTTCCGCGAGGCGTTGGCGACGCAAACGGTCGACGCGCTCGACCATGCTTTTGCGACGGCGATCGCAGGGGTCGATTTAGAAAACGACGTCGTCGGGTCGGCGAAAGCGCTCGACTCGTTGCTCGAAACGCTCGCGCTTTATCCTGCGGAAAGCCGATCGTCGCGCGATCCTTCGCGCTTGCGCATGATAGGCGCGGTTCAGCGTTACGCGACGCGTTTTCGCGTGACCGAAGACGAGTTGTGGCGCCAGATAGCGGAAAAACGCGACCGCGCGCTTTCGTACGCGAGTCGCAATCGCGATCGGGACGAACGGTACGAAAGGCGCGCTCAAGAGGAGCGCGAGGGCGCGCAAGGCAATCCGGTCGATCCCGAGGCGGCGCGCGTCGCCGAATATCGTAGTCGTTGGGTCTATCCGGTTTCCGGGCCCAACGAGGAGACGGACGAGCAACTTCGTTCCCTCTTTCCGCCTTTCGAGGCCGAGGTCTGGTCGAATCAGCGCCTTATGCCGAGTTTGTTGGAGTGCGAATACCTGGAGATCTGGCTTACGGCGCCGGAATT
>CADCOO010000246.1 GCA_902803085.1 uncultured Planctomycetota bacterium | reverse complement strand
ATGGGAAACGCCGAGACTTCAAGTGAAATCGAGCCGACAAGTCGCGCTATGCGATATTGATCCATCAGACGCAAAGCGAAGACGAGTCCGACCCCGCAGAAGACGGCGAAAAAGATCCAGGCGCAGAGCCGATCGTTAAAGGAATCGGCGCGATAGAGAACGTAAAGAAAGAGCGACCAGGACGCGACGTTCCAAACGATAGCGCCGAACGCGGCGGCGCCGAAGGAAAAGGTCGACTTAGCGTCCGGGACGAGACGATAGTAAATTCCGTTCGTGCGTTCGACTCGTTTACGGCCGCCGATCGGTAGCGACGGATACGCCGTCTCGCGACGTTTGGCGTTCGCTTTCGCTTCCTCCGAAAAAAGCCGATCGTATAGTCGCGAAATTAAGAGCGAACCGCCCGAAAGAATCAGTAGCGTCGGAATTATGAGAAAGATCCAGCCCCAAATCGTCGAGCGTTTGACGAGCACAATCTGCGTAGGATCGTCCGGTTGCGACCACCCGACGACGACGCGCCCCTCGTCGAAGGGTTCGAGCGCGTCGATCGCCGCGCGTTCGTCGAGTTCGAAACCCTGGTCGTCGGTGAGCGTGAGGCGATCGTAGGTCGTCGTCGTAAAGGACTCGCCGTTGACTTCGTACCGAATCGTGATTTCTGGGCGAAAACGCAAGCCGTTTTCCGTCTTGCGCGCGCGCGCGACGACGCGCTCGACCACGCAACGCGTCGGAACGTCAAATTTCGCTTCTCGACGCGCCTGCGCGCCCCAGGTCGCAAGGTGAATTACGAGAATAACGATCCCGAGCGCGCACACGACCCCTAGCGCAATGAGCTCGGAAAAGCGCCATTGCGCGATGACTTTCGTTTGGCGACCGGTTTGACTGGCGCTCTCGTTATTTCTCTCGGGCATAATGCGATCGACGCGCGTCGCGTCTCGATTAAACGGTGGACTAAGTTTAAGTCGCAGGTTCAAAGATCGTAGGGTTACTTTGAGCCCTTGCGACGTTTCTCGACGATAGCCGCCGCCTCTTGCGGCGAGTACCCGTCTTCGCTTTGACGCAGCTCAATGCGGACAAAGCCTAGTCGCTCGAGCGCCTGAAGCACCTCTTCGAGCGTCTTTTCACCGAAATTCGGAATATTAAGGAGATCGGCGCGCCGGCATTTTAGCAGATCGCCGACCGTTGCGATTCCCTGTTCGTCCAGGCAGTTAGTCGTTCGAACGGAGAGACCGATTTCGGCGAGACTCATCTCTAACTTCTGCGCGCGCTCGCGCTGTCGAACGACTTCGGGGTTAAGTGGAATACGCGTAACGCTCATGTTCGCCTCCTACGTAAAATAATCCTTTGCGCGGGTTAGGGTTCGCCGTTAAGGCGCTATGGGCGCTCGTCGCGCTTTACGAGCGCGCCCGATAAGACGACGCATCCGACGTCCGCGAATCGACTGTCGCGCGACGCCGGCGAATTGTCGCCTAAGACGTAAAAATGCCCCTGGGGTACGACCGTTTCCGGACTCGCGTCGCGCGCGCTCGAATAATGCAGATCGCGCAAGATTCGAGGCGTCGTAACGCGCGTCGCGTCTCCCAGAAGGACGAAAGGAACGGCGACGCCGATCGACGGATCGTCGAGATCGTTCGTCTCGACGCGCGCGCATTCGAGTCCGTCGACGCACAGTATGAGTTCGCCGTCGACGATCGCCAATTGAATCGCGTAATTTCGATCCGCGCGCAAATCGTATCGTCGCCACTCGAATTGCGTTCGTTCTTCGCGCGCAAAATCGGCGCGCGTAAGCTCGGCGAAGTCGCGACCGGAGCGCGCGCGACCGTTGTAAAGCGGAGTCGACGCGACGTCGATCGTTGCCCGTTCGGAGTCGAGTTCGACGAGCCATGCGCGGGTCGGCCGACGCGCTAGAACGCCGAATCGACAAGGGGCGCCGTCGCGCGCCAGCCATTGGAATTCTAGGAAAAAGTCGCGCGCGAATTCGACGGGCGCCGCGTTCGCGCCGTTCCACGCGGGAATCGGCGACTCGTTGGAGATCGAGGTCGGAGTCGAGCGCGCGTTTCCGTTTGGATCGCGCGATCGCAGGACGCGGGTAATCGTCGTTCGTTCGCCGTCGCGTTTGATTTCGGTCGCGCCGACGCTCGCCGCCGTCGACCAAATCTGCTCCCAACTTCGTCTTTCGAGCGCGCCGTTTACGCACAGGTCGCCGTTGCGAATTGCGACGCGTTCGCCCGGGAGGCCGACGACGCGTTTGAGCGCGCGCCGCCCGGACGCGTCCCGAAAGACGGCGACGTCCCAGCGCTCGATCGACGCGTTGGCGTCAGGATCGGCGTCGACGAGTTCGCCGTCGTTAAAAGTCGCGTCGCTTGTTGGAACGCGATCGAAACCGCATTCAGGGCACGCGGCGAACCTTGCGCGTTCGCGGAAATCGCGCGCTTCCGGCGAGTCGAGGTTGCCGGTCGCGCCGCGCGCGGGGTCGACGTCGAGCGCGACCGAGAAAGTCGCGTTACATTCCGGACAGCGCAATGCGAATCGCGGACCGCAAAAGGTCGGCTCCATCGATCGGCTTTGCACGCGGAAGCGTTCGACCGGTTCCGGCGTTTCGTCGCGTCCGCGCTGCAGAACGCGCAGCGTCGCGACGATTCCGAACGCGACGAGCGCGAGCCCTAAACACGCGAGCAAGAGCGGCGCGCAACCGTTCGACGTTTTCTGCGCCTTCGTCATTGTAGCCTGCGAACGAGCGTTTTGCAACTGCGCGCGCCCCCTTTTCTTAAATCTTACAGTAGCGAGAGGATCTGATCGACGTCGTTCGCGACTACGACCGGACTATTCGCGAACTCGCGCGTCGCCACCCCGCGACTACCGAGAACTTTTTCGTAAAACGCGGCGTCCGACCCGTGATACGCGACCGTCGCGTTCGGGTCTTTAAGCTCGTGCCCGGTCAGAATGCAAACGACGCGCTCGTCGGCGCCGATCACGCCCTCTGCGACGAGCCGTTTCGCGCCCGCGACGCTTGCCGCCGACGCCGGCTCGCATCCGAACCCGTTCGCGCCGATCTGCGCCTTCGCGTCGACGATCTCCTGCTCCGAAACTTTGCGAACGACGCCGTTGCAGAAGTCGAGCGCGCGCAAGCATTTCGTAAGATTGACCGGTCGATTGATCTCGATCGCGCTCGCAATCGTATTAGCGCGGCGATTCTCCGCGTCCATTTGCGCGTAGAACGAGTCGATCTTCGCTTGATCGATCTGGCCGCCGTTCCAGCGCAGATTCTCTTCGTTATAGAGGCGATAAAGGGAGTCGGCGCCCGACGCGTTAATCACCGCTAGACGCGGAACCTTCTTAATGAGACCGAGACGATGAAGTTCAATAAACGCCTTGCCAAACGCGCTCGAATTGCCGAGATTGCCGCCGGGAACGACGATCCAGTCGGGAACTTCCCAACGGAGCGCTTCCAGAACGCGGAACATAATCGTCTTCTGACCTTCGAGTCGGAACGGATTCAAACTATTGAGCAGGTAGATTCCGCGCTTCTTAGAGACCTCTTGCACGCGCGCCATGGCGTCGTCGAAATCGCCTTCGATCTGGATCGTGCGCGCCCCGTAGTCGAGCGCCTGCGAAAGTTTGCCGTACGCTATCTTGCCGGACCCGATGAAGACGACGCACTTCATTAGTTTCGTCGCCGAACAGTAGAGCGCCAGCGACGCGCTCGTATTGCCCGTCGACGCGCACGCCGCGCTATGCGCGCCGACCATGCGGCCGTGCGTCGCGCCCGCCGCCATGCCATTGTCTTTAAAAGAGCCGGAAGGGTTCAAGCCTTCGTACTCCAAATAGAGCGAACCCGGCTTAACGCCGACGTACGCGCCGACCCCGTCGGACCCGCGCAGAATCGTCTGACCTTCGCCGACCGTAACGACCTGGTCGATCGGGGCGAAGGGGAGCAGTTCGTGGAAACGCCATACGCCGCTGAATCGCGCCGGCACGGCGCGTTCGCGCCAATATTTTTCGAAGTAGTCGAGACTCTTCGGAACCGGCGTTTTATCCCATTCGTAATCGACGTCGAGCAGGGCGCCGCATTTGGAACATCGGTGCAGGACTTCGGTCGTATCGAAGGTGGCGTTGCAATTCGGGTTAATACAGCGTTGAAACGCATGCATGGCTAGGGACTCCTCAATAAATTGGTCGCAGAGCAAATAACGACGCCGACCGTATGAAAGACGCGACGTTAAGCGCCGATCTTAACGCGGTTTTTCCTCTTACGTCGACGTTCGACGCGCGACGACGCGAGGTCGTCTCCACCCGTCGCGACGCGCTCCGCTCATTTTACCACATTCGACCGTCTTTTAAACCCCCCGAACGCCAGAACCTCCGCTTTGGTTGAACGCGCAGAATGCGCAAAATACAGAACGGTTAGCCCTTTGCGTCGTTCGTGGCAATTGCCTTTGACGTCGCGCGCGGCATATGTTAGAATATCGCGTCGTCGCGCGGCGTCGGATCGTCGCGTTTTGAGAACAAGTTCGGAGACCTTTGGGAATAACGTTATGCTCAAGCCCCATTCGCGCGCCTCGCGCCTTACGCTTTTTTTCCTCGTCGCGCTCGTCGCGGTCGTCGCGGATCTTGCGACGAAACACTGGATCTTTGGTAAACTCGGTCGACCGGGCGAACAGGGCGTGTTGTGGCTAATAGACGACGTCTTTGGTCTGCAGACGTCGCTGAATCAAGGGGCGGCGTTCGGTCTTGGTCAAGGTCAGATACCGCTTTTCGTCGCGCTTTCGGGAATAGCGCTTTTTGGAATCGTCTGGTGGGTTGCGAGCGACGTGTCGCGCACGTTTTTCTTACCGATTACGCTCGGCATGATCGTCGGCGGTATTTTGGGCAACCTTTGGGATCGACTCGGTCTGCACGGCATGGTATGGACGCAGTTCGACGCCGACGTCTGGAGTTGCGAGCGCGAGATGGTCGATCAGCCGATGTACGCGGTGCGCGACTGGATTCTCGTCTTAATAGGCGACTACCATTGGCCGAACTTCAATATTGCGGACTCTTGTCTTGTCTGCGGGTGCATTCTCGTCGGCGGTTACGCGCTCCTTGCGCCCGCGTCGCCGCGCCTTTCGGAGGCGGCCGCTGAGACCGCTTCCGAATCGAGCGACGCGGAGGAATCGCGTTAGGCGAGCCCCCAGCGTTTGCGCAGAATCCAGTATATCGTCGCGGTCGCGAGAAAAAGCGCGAACGCGGCGCGCGTGTCGTAGAGCGATCGCTTGACTTCTCGGAAGTCGGCGATCGTTTCGCGTTCTTGAAGGAGTTCGTCGACGTACGCTTTGAAGTCTGCCGGCTGAAGGACCTTCCCCTGCGTCGTCGACGCGAGATATTCCAGCGTTTCCGGGGACGCGCCCGGGTTTTCTAATTCGAGATTCTGCGCGAAGACGAGAAAACGCGCTTGCGCCGACTGTTTCGAGTCGCCGCCGTCGGTAGCGCGCATAACCGCTTCGATTCGATAATCGCCGATTTCCGAGGTCTTGCGCGCGCGTCCGCGCCACGTTCCGTTTTCTTTCGTTAGAGGAACGATTTCGCGTTGGCCCGACGGATCCACGACGACCGCTTCGACTTCGCGATTCTCGAGCGACTCGCCCGGCTTCGGACGATAAGCGACTTGAAATCCGGCGTCGTCGCCGGGCGCGAGTCGCGCGCGTTCGAGCTCGACGACCAATTCGCCCTCGAGCGCTTCGTCGACTTTGAGCGTCCACATTACGAGTTGGCGCCAGAATTTAGCGTGTTCCGTTTCCGCGCCGCGCATGCGCCAACGCCAGGTGGAGTCGGTTGCGAGAACGGCGACGCGTCCGAGTCCGTAGCGATGCGCGACGAGCGCCGGCTGCGCGCGCCCGCCGCCTCTGAGCGGCGTCGCCTCCAAGAGAACCGTCGCGTTCGGCTTGAGACGCCCGAGACGATAGATTCGCTGGAGCGGCGGCAGGTCGCGCCATAATTTGGCGTTCTGACCGGGATCGGCGTTTAGACTAACGGCAAACGCGTCGCGACCGAGGTCGGAGGGGGGCGTCGCGCGGAATTCGCCTTCGATTCGCGCCGCGCGCGCGTCCGGATCGCGCGACTGGAACTCGGAGAGGTCGGAGTCGAGAGGCAGACGTTCGCCCGAATTAACGACGATCGGGAGCGCGTCCGCGAGGGGAGTCTGCGCGTAGCCGCCCAGCCCGAGCGAACGTTCCCCCATGAGAATTATGAGACCGGCGCCCTCCTCCACGCGTTGCGCGAGCGCTTCGAGCTCCTCGCGTTGGAACGCGGTCGCGTCGACGTCGCCCAGAATATAAGTTGCGAATTTGCCTTCGCTGAAGAAGGGTTCTACGAGCGATTTGCGCGACTTGGCGAGTTGCGCGACCATTTCCGCTTCCGTCGCGTTCGGCGTCTTACCGACGAGGGACGAGATCGGCGGCCGCCAGTAGCGCGCGCGAACGTCCGAGGAGGAGTCGAGCGCCGCGCGCAAGAAATTCTGCTCGTAGCGTCGCGTGCCCTCGATATACAACGCGCGCGACCCTCCTTCCACGACGGCGACGAAAGCGTCCATAGCGTTGTTTAAATCGAGCGTTTCGCCCTGTTGAACCGGGGTCGAAACGCGATATTTCCATTCGCCGGGCGCGGTCGGTTTACAGACGAATTCGTACGGTATCGTCGCGTCGTCCGACTTCGGAACGACCGTCGCGCGACCGACGACTTTAAACTCGCCTTCGCTCGTTTCAAGGGATAGTTCCACCGGAAGCTCGCGTCCGGAATAGCCTAACGCGCGAATTTGTCCCGAGACGGACAAGTCGTTTCCGAGAAAGACGCGATCGTTCGCGCGCATCTCGGCGACGGCGACGTCGCGCGCTCCCGTCGCGCCGGAAGGCGATCCCAACTGAACGGCGACGATTGGAACTTCCGCGTCGCGATATCGTAAGGCGACGTCCTGCGGGGTAGCGGCGTCGGACTCGCGCGCGCGTTGCGCGCCGTCGGAGAGTAGGGTCATAGCGACGAGTCGTTTTCCAGCGCTTGCGCGTAGCGCGTTGAGAAGCGAATCTCCGAGCGCGGTTTGGTCGCCGTTTGGCGCGTCAGGGAGCGTTGGAACGCCGTCTTGGATAGTCGTTTCTTCGAGCGCGTCGCTGAAGGCGAATACGTGCGCGTCGAATCGTTCGTCGAGCTGGCGCATGGAATCTTGCGCGTCGTGGAATGCGTCGCGCAATGCGTCGAATCGAGATCGTCCCTCGCCTTCGTCTTCGATCGTCATGCTTTCGGAGAGGTCGCAGAGGAAGAAGACCGAGGCGGGCAGTTCCTCTTTTTCCACGCGCACGAGAGAGGGTCGTGCGAAAAAGAATGCGAAGAAGAGT
>CADCOO010000245.1 GCA_902803085.1 uncultured Planctomycetota bacterium | reverse complement strand
TACCGGAAAGCCGGTCAACGTGAAAAAAGGACAGTTCATGGCGCCGCAAGACATGGCGCGCGTCGTCGATAAAATGCTCGCGTTCGGCAATCCGAACGTCATGCTATGCGAACGCGGAACCTTCTTCGGATACGGCGCGCTCGTAAACGATTTCCGATCCCTGATCGTTATGAAGCGAACGGGCGCGCCGATCGTCTTCGACGCGACGCACAGCGTGCAGGAACCGAGCGCGCACAACGGTCAATCGGGCGGCAAACGCGAATTCGTCGCGCCGCTCGCGCGCGCCGCCGCCGCCGTTGGAATCGACGCGCTCTTCCTTGAAACGCACTTCAATCCCGACGAGTCGCCTTGCGACGCCGCCAATATGCTAGCGCTCGATCAACTGCCGGAAACGCTCAAAACCGTCGTGAAAATTCGACGCGCGTGTCAAGAGAGCGCGTCCGACAAATAAAAACGACAAGACCGTAAAACGTCGAAACGCCTTACGGTCTTGAAGATTTAGTTCGTATGCCGACGACGTCAAGTCGCGTTGCAAATTTGGGTTGCCGCAACGCGACCCTTTCGTCGCTCAGAGCAAGCTGCTACTAGCAACCAGCCGGAACGCAAGCGGGAGCGCAAGGAGCCGGAGCCGGAGCTTCGCAAGCGGGAGCGCAAGGCGCGGGACCGCAAGCCGGAGCCGCGATGCAGGGGCGAGCGAAGCGAGCCTTCAGAGCCTGGAAGGGCTTGAAGCAGCAGGGCGCCTTAATGCAAGGAGCGCAAGCGGGAGCGCAAGCAGGTTCGCACGGAGCCGGAGCGGCGCAAGCGGGTTCGCAAGGAGCCGGAGCGGCGCAAGCGGGTTCGCAAGGAGCCGGAGCCGTGCAAGCGGGATCGCACGGAGCCGGAGCGGCGCAAGCGGGAGCGCAAGGAGCCGGCGCGGCGCAAGCGGGCGCGCAGCAGCAGGGCTTCAGAGCCGCGAGGTTAGCGCGAACTTTGCAGAACGCGCCCTTGACGGCGTCAAAGGGATTGATGCAAGGAATGCAAACGCGGACGCAAGCGGGAGCGCAAACCGGGGCGGCGCAAGCCGGAGCGGCTTCACAGCTCGGGGTAACGGCGCCACACGGAGCCGGAACGTTGCAATCTTGAGCAAAACTCGTGGCCGCGATCATGAACGCAGCAACGGCGAGAAGAAGGGTACGACACTTCATCTGAAAAAACTCCTATATAGGGATTGTTAAAAACGGCTTTCGCCTTTAAAACCTATCGCTTCAGGGTATCGACTGTTGGAGAATACAAGTTTAACTGTTTTTCGCTGTTTTATCATTTTCTCCAACATACGAGGATTCGCCAAACTCGCTGATCGACCGCGCTAGCAAATCGACGCTCTCGCCAGTCAGGACGAAACAACCAAGCGAATCCATACGCTAGTATATTCGTGAAACGGCAATCTTTCAAGTAATTTTCCTTGTCAAATAGCGACTTATCGCAGACGTCGTTCCGCACAATCGCGATGTTCATTACAACCGCGCCTTTCGAACTTTTCAACGACGAATCTCTCTTTAACAAGTTCTGCCGCCCAACGGCGATTCCTCGTTCGCGACGACGCCCGACCTGCGGACGCCACGCTTGTTGGATATGAGTATCGACCGCGAACGGCGAAAAATCGCTTCTTTTCAGCTCGAAATCAGCGAGAAGGTCAAACTCTGCCTCGCCAATCTCTTACTTTCCCAACAATCAATACAAGCTATCCATTTTAAACGCGCCGCGCCAAACGACTCGCGTTCGAGAACGACCGTGCGAGCTACGACAATAATACTATAGCGTCGCGCTCTCCACGTTCATTTCCAACGACGCGTCGCCAGTGCGACCGCGCGCCTCAAACATTATAGCCAGCATTAACGATGCAAGCGCGCTCTTATCCGCTAGAAATACGATCTTTTTATCGTCTGACGTCCGCTTTATTAAAAAAACCTGAAAAATCGGCAAAATGAGTCAATTTACGGCGCGCTACTAGTCGATAGACACACAAACGGAGCGGTCGGCGACCTTCGCTTCGACCGTCCGTATGAGATTGCGACTCGATTATTCCGGCGCTGTCCACGGCTATTTCGCCTCTTTTTTGGCGAAAACCGCGTCCACGCCGCAAAAAGTTCAAAGTCGCGGTCCCTTGTTGTTCGATAATGAATCCGACGCGGAGTTGGCGATCGTCAATTCCGGTTAAAATGGATTGACGGGGAGAGACGCCGTTACGACGCTCCTGAAATACTCGTTACATTCGACGAAAATTCGGTCATTTCGTGCGAAGGCGCCTTTTGAACGCGACGCGTTCACGAGAGAATCAGCGGGAATCAGGAACACGAAAGAAGGCTCGCGGCAGTTCGCGAGTTGGAATCCGCCCCACGTTGTTCAGTCTTGAAAATCATTCGTCAAGGAAGTTAAAGATGAGAAAGATGAATTACAGAATTGTCGCATGCTTAACGCTGTTGGCGGCGGCAGTCGCGAGCGGCTGCTTCGGTTTTGGCGGCTTTTCGCTCGGTATTTTCAGCGTTCCGGTTCCGGTCAGTCCGTATTTCCAGGGCGCTTACGAAGACATGGCTTTTGAGAACGATCGATACGATCAAGTACCCGTTCTGCCCCCGATCGTCGAAGGCGTTCCCGAGGGACTCGACGCGCCGTCCGACGACGAAGTCGTTCGACTTCTGGAACGCGCCAAGCCGAATAACGGCGGCGTCCCGTTCCTCGAAACGCGCTACCGCAACAACGTCAAGATTAAGAAGGAGCTCATCGCCGACTACGTCGATCCGCCTCGCTTCTTCCCCATGGTCGGCGCCGTTCAAGTTCACCACGTACACTACAAGTGCACGGTCTATTACGAGCAGACCGTTAGAGTCGGCTGGCCTATCCCCTACACCATGGAAAACAAAGACGCGCAAGAGATCGTCTACATTGATAAAGATCACCTACACGCCGTTCAACAGCAACCCGAAACGTCCATGTAGTCGCGTTTAACGATCATGGCGCTCTAACGCCAAGGCTCTTTCGCAACGAACGACCGAATTCAATAATATGCGGGAAACCCGTTCTGTGGGTTTCCCGTTTTTTTGTCGACGCGACGTCCTATGGAAGGGGCATTTCTCTTGACGCCAAACGGGATAAACGGTAACCTGCGCCGTCGGGTCGTCGCCAATCGAACGCGACGACTTACCAGGCTCGTCGTTCTTGTTACAGGTTGCGGAACATTACCCATGCACACGTCGCGTTTGATTCAATGCGCTCGATTGTTTACGCTCGCCGCGCTCGCGCTTGCGGCGCTCCTCGGTGGACGCGCGAGCGCGCTAGCGCAGCCGTGGAAAATGTTCGCGGAAAAAATCAAACAGGAAGCGAACGAACGCCGCTCGAACTCGAACGACGAAGTTGAATTTGCGGGCGGCGTTCCCGGCTCGTCCGGTAGAATGCTTGACTTCTCCAACGCGCTCGGCGACGACGCGTTAAACGCCGAATTGCCCGCCCCGCCCGGCGAATCCGAAGAAGAAGCGCTCGATGAAGCGCAGGTCTCGAACGCGCCGACCTTCTTTTCGGGCTACGCGCCTTCTTATCGTAGTTTTCCGGAAATGCGCGCGGCGTCGCGTCTCAACGACGTATGCTTCAGTTCGCCGACGCACGGTTGCGCCGTTGGCGATCGCGGCGTGATTCTTATAACGACAAACGGCGGCGCCGAATGGCGATTGATCGAGTCGGTTCCGACCGACGCGAATCTATACGCCGTCTCTTTTCTCGACGATTATTTAGGAATTGCCGTCGGAGGTCGAGTCGTTCCGCTAGGACGCGCGGGGCGAGGCGTTCTTTTGCGAACGACGGACGGCGGCGAAACGTGGCTCGAAATTCCAACCCCGTCCTATCCCATTTTGCGCGACGCACGAATTATCGCTCGCGACTGCGCGTGGCTAGCCGGCGATTCCTCTAATCTCTATCCGAGCGGTCTTTTTACGAGCGAAAACGACGCGCTCGACTGGACGGCGGTTCAAGGCGATCGTCGGCAAGGCTGGCGCGCGACGCTCTACGATCCGGACGAATTACTCGGGCTAGGCGTAACGACGGAAGGCAAGGCGCAACGCGTCGAAGGCGATCAAACGACGCGCAATTCTCCGCAATTAGGCGCGCGTCGCGCGCGAGACGTCGCTTACGACGGTTCGACGGGCGCAGCGTGGCTGGTTGGAGACGAGGGACTCGTTATGCGTTCGACCGATTTCGGCGCAAACTGGGCGTCGGTCGGGGCGGGGTTGCCAAACGGCGCGCAGAATTATTTTGATCTCTACGGGGTTGTGGCGCGCGACGGTTTTGTGGGGGCGTTCGGAGCGCCGGGCACGCAATTCTTCCGCAGCGACGACGGAGGCGCGACCTGGTTCGGCGCTTCGACAGGCGTAACGACGCCGTTGCGTAAAGCGTGGTTCGTCGACGGAAGTCGCGGCTGGGCGGTCGGCGATTTCGGCGTGATTATCGCAACCGAGGACGGCGGTCGCACGTGGCAAACGCAACGTCGCGGGGGCGAACGCGCGGCTATTCTAGGGCTCTTCGGTCGAATTGAAGACGCGCCGCTCGAAGCGTTCGTTCAACTGTCTGGGGACGAATCATTTCTTACGGAAGTCGCGTTGCTCGCGCGCGAGACGGATCAGGAGGGAACCTCCGACGAAATACCTATTCTCGAACGATTCAACGAGGCGCTCGTCGAAACCGGCGCGCACGGGGTCGTGCAAGAGTGGCGTTTTTCTCTCAATCCCTCGCTTCAAGCGGACTCGCTCGAAAAGATCGTCGCGCGCTTCGACGCGGAAAACGACGGTCTTGGGCTAGCGCGCCTGCGCGAACGAATCGTGCGCCTTATACGAACGTGGCGACCGGACGCGCTGCTCGTCGCAGATTCTACCTCCGACGCGCCCGCAAACGTTGCGACGACCAATTTTTCCGTCGAATCGCGGCAAAACATAACGCAACTCGTCGCCGCGCTCGCGTCCAACGCCAATAAAACCGCCGACCCGCCGCGCGATCCGCTAAGAGAACTCATTCTCGCCGAACTGCCGCGCGCCATTCAAAACGCCGCCGACCCGACCGCCTACCCGGAACACATGTCAATCTGCCGCCTGGAGCCGTATCAAACGCCGAAAGCGCGCGCCGTCTGTCGCGGCGGTCAACAAGGAAACCTATCGATCGCGGCGGAATACTTCTGTCCGACCTTAGGTCGATCCGTAAGCGAAATAGCCGATTTCGCGCGCAAACTTACGGCGCTCAAAGGTTTCGAGCGCGCCGTCGACTCAACAAGCTTCCAAACGCTCTACAGCGCGACGCCGACTCCAAACGCAGACGCGACCTTTTTCGACGGACTCAGCGTTCCATACGGCAGCGCGTCGCGGCGCGCTCGCCAGTCGGGAACGCTCGAAGCGCTTGACGCGTTGGCGGCGCGCGCAAACGAGCGACGGCAGGATATTTCCGTACTCAACGCGGTCGTAGGTCGCATGGGGACAAACGAACGCCTTGCGACGGCGACGCTTAGTCAGATGAATCGCGTCGTCGCGGGCAAGGACGTTGATTTCGGACTGGAATACCTCGCGACGGCAGGTCGACTCTTTATCGCAAACGGCGCGTACGAGTCTGCGGAAACGGCGTTGAAGCTGATTCCAAGCGAAAGCTATGGCGAACCGCGCGCGCGCGAGGCGCTGGAATCGGCGCTACAATTCTATAGCGGCTCGGAACCGACGAACGCCATGCTAAACGAACGGCGAGTTTCATCGGGTCAATCGGGGGGCGCGAACTACGTCTACAACGATTTAGACGGCGGCGAACGCCTCGTGAAAAGCGTTGAACTTGCGGAAGCCGTTCGCGACTTTGCGCCCGACGCCTTTATGTCGCCCGAGCTGCGCTTTCCGTACGCGGTTACGCAACTCAAGAGGGGCGATCTTCAGGGCGCGATGCGTTTTTATCTGAATCGCTCGCTTGTTTCCAGCGACGATTTCTGGGGCGCGCGCGCCGCGACGGAATACTGGTTGCGCGCGCCGATAGGCGATCCGCGAGGTCAGGGCGCAATTCCTTGCCCAATGTTGACGTTGCCATGTCGTTCCGCGCGCGGCAAACCGTATTTGGACGGCGAGCTAGAAGACGCGATCTGGAGCGCGTCGCCGAAGACGCCCCTTTCAATCCCGTTGGACGTCGAACTAACGGAGCGTCAACGTAATAATCGCGCGCTCTCGACGAATTTGGGCGCAAGCGTCTCCTTTTTATACGACGCGGAATTTCTCTACGTTGGAATAACCTGTCCGACGCCGGACGCGAATCAGGACGAGACTCCGCCCCAAAAGTCCGACGCCGCGCGCGCGCGCGACGTCACGCTCGACGGAATGGATCGGGTTGAGATCATGCTCGACGTCGACGGCGACTACGCGACCGCCTATCAGTTTTCAATCGCGCGCAATGGTTGGCTGAACGATTCGCTGTGGCGCGATTCGAATTGGAATCCGCCGATTTTCATTGCGAACAAAGAGGAGAAAGCGCAATGGGCGTTAGAAATGGCGATTCCCTTGGCGACGTTGCAAGAAGAACGCCCCAAACCCGGCGACGTGTGGCGAATCGCAATTAAACGCGTCGCGCCCGGACGCGGCGTTGAGATATGGAACGCGGAAAATTCTGATCGCGGAAAGGATGCGTTTGGGCTACTGAAGTTTGAATAGCAACCAGCATAGCCCAGCGCTTGCGATCCGACGCGAAGCTTCCGCCGGGGCGAAACGTGTGGGCGTTAATTGGCAAACGCCAATAAACGTGAAGCGCACAAAAAAAGCCGCAATCTTTCGACTGCGGCTTCTTATATATCAAAGTAAAGAAGAATCATTAC
>CADCOO010000244.1 GCA_902803085.1 uncultured Planctomycetota bacterium | reverse complement strand
CGACGAGCTTTTTCAACGTGAAAAATCAGAATCAACGTACGAGACAAATATTGCGCTCTATCGTGACTGCGCGAGCTCTTTACGGACGCCGATGCGGATTATCGGGAGGCGTTAGACGTCTTTCGAACTTTGACTTCAAAGAAAGCTACGATCATAACCTCAAGGAATCTGGAAAATTTCCGATATCTTGCCACGACGCACGTAAAATCGGCGACGTCTCGTTTGTACGCGAGGATGATAGACGAGGCGGAAGCGGAAGTACGCGAGCTCTATCCTATCGCTCAGAAACTTGCCGCCGTGAACTCCGAGGCGTTCGGCGCGTACTTGCAAGCGGCGCAGGAGTTGGGGAAGAAGCGCGCGTTACGAAAGCCGCGTCTGAGCGTAAGCGTTTGACGGTTCGTTTGCGCTCGCCGCTGTCGTTGCGGTCTGACGTGAAATCTGGTACAATATGCCTAAGTCGGCGTTTAGGTCGACGACAATAAAGAGCAATTACTTTAGAGAGCGGATAGTCATGAATTTTCAAGAACTCGTTAAGAATCGGTATTCGTGCAAGAAGTTTTCGTCGCGGCAGGTGGAGGCTGATAAGCTGACCGCGATTCTCGAAGCGGGGCGTTGGGCGCCGACCGCAAAGAATCTTCAGGAGCAACGCGTCTACGTTTTGCAGTCGGCCGAGGCGCTCGCGATAATCGACGGCGCGACTCCCTGTCGTTACGGGGCGCCGACCGTGTTCGTCGTCGCGTACGATAAGAACAACGTCTTTACTTATCCAGGCGGCAAGTACAAGTCCGGCGTCGAGGACGCGACGATCGTCGCGACGCACCTAACGCTCGCCGCCGCGGCCGAAGGCGTCGACAGCTGCTGGCTGAATTTCTTCGACCCGGATCAGTTGGCGAAGGCGCTCGCGCTTCCCGCGAACGAGGAGATCGTTATGGCGCTCGATCTCGGTTACGCCGCCGACGGAGCGGGTCCGCTTCCGAACCATTCGAGTCGTAAGCCGCTTGCGGAAACGGTCGTCTATAGGTAGTTTTTGAAATTGAATTCGCCGCGCGCTGCGTAGCGAATTTCTCGATTGTCGAATCGTTGGGAAAATCAAATCTCGAAAAGAGCGGCGCGCAAAGCTTTCCCTTGCGCGCCGCCTACTACTTCAAGAGTCGAAAGTCTAGCTAGAACTTACTCGTCGTCGTCTCCCCAATCGTCCTCGTCGTCGTCGTCTTCGTCCCAGCCGTCGTCTTCGTCGTCGTCGACTTCGTCCCAGTCGTAATCGTCTTCCTCTTCGTCGCCTTCTTCGTCGTCCTCGTCGTCCCAGTCGTCCTCGTCGTCGTCGAAGTCGTCGTCATCGTCGTCCTCGAACTCGCTGAAGTCGTCGTCTTCTTCGTCGTCCCAGTCTTCTTCTTCTTCGTCGTCCTCGTCGTCGTCCCAGCCGTCGTCGTCATCGTCGTCTCGACGGGCGACCTCGAGCGGATTCGGCGCCGCGTACGCGAAAGGCGTGGAGAGGAGCGCTTCCTCAGCGGTCGCGCGTCCAAAATTTCTAGTCGTCATGTCAAGTTTCACGGTTCGACTCCTAATATGCTAACGTTAAAAAGTAACTCGCGCGTTGCGCGCGTTTCATTCGTGTGCCAGTTCAGTGTAACGCGCCCTTACAAGCGCGTAGTATAATACCCTTTTCGACGTCTGCGTCAAGAGACGTTTGGGGAAAAGCGTTAAATTTGACCGGTTTTTTCGATTTTCCGCGACCGTGAGCGGCGAAAAAGTACGCCGCCGCTATTGAGGCGAGTTCGAGTCCGACGCCAATTTTAAAACGTCCGACTTGCCAGCCTGTGATTTTACCAAGATTTCTCCGTCTTCTCCAACCTCGTCGAATTGCACCGAAATGATCTTCGAAACGCCCGAATCCTCCATGGTAACGCCGTAAATCGCCTTCGAACACGACATCGTTTTCTTCGAGTGCGTGACGAGGAGGAACTGCGTCGTCGGTAGGAAATCCTGCAACGCGTTCGCAAAACGATGCACGTTGGCTTCGTCGAGCGCCGCGTCGACTTCGTCCAGCACGCAGATCGGGCTCGAACGATGCTGGAAGATTGCCAGTAGCAGCGCCACGCAGGTCAGCGACTTCTCGCCCCCGCTCAGGAGCGTAAGACTCTTGAGATCTTTGCCCGGAGGACGCGCTACGATTTCCACCCCGCTTTCCAAAGGTTTCGCCGGATCTTCCAGCGTGAGATCCGCGCGACCGCCGCCGAAAAGTTTCTGGAAGATCGTGCTGAAATACCCGCGCACCGCCTGCAACGTTTCTTCAAAGAGACGTTTGCAGTCCGCGTTGACGCGTTCGAGAATTTTCTGAATCGACTTGCGCGCCGCAATGAGGTCGTTGTACTGATTAAAGAGCGTTGCGTACCGCGTCTTGAGCGTTTCGAGCGTCTCGATCGCTTCTAAGTTCACGGATCCGAGTTCGCGCAACTTAGCGCGCAGTTCCTCGATTTCCTTGCGGCGCGTCTGAGCGCTCTTTTCCGTCGTCGGGACAATGAGGGCGCGCTCGTCGTCCGCGTTGACGAGGGACGCTGCGTTTTCCGCGTCGGACTCGCCTTCCAGTTGATATTCCAGCGATTCGAGTTCCAGGCCGTAATCTTCCTTCATGCGCTCCTGAAGGGATAGAATCTCTTGCGCGTATCGTTCGCAGGAGAGTTCCTTTGACCGAATGCGCTCGCGGCGTTTCTCGAGCGCGTCTCTGTGCGTCTTGAGTTCGCGCGCCGCTTTGGCGCGTTGCTCTTCAAGAGACGCGCGTTCGCCGTTTGACGTCTTCGACCGGATAGCGAGTCGCTCTTTAAGGGCGTAGAGCGTCGCGATCGACGATTCGCTTGCGAGCACGGCAAGTTCCGCCTGGATAGCGCGCGCCTCCAGCGATTGAACGCGCGTTTCGTACTCGGCGATTCGTCGCGCGCGATCGCCCTGCGCGGCGTCGAATCTTCTGAGAGTATCGGTGAGAAAAACAATGCGCCCTTCCGCCTTAGTGAGTTCGACTTTGAGATTCGTCGCGTTTTTCGTTTTCTCGACGCGTTCGGAGTCGAGCGCGTCGAGCGTCGTTTGGCATTCTGCGAGTTGCGCGTCGAGCGTTGCGCGGCTTGCTTCAAATTCCTCTTTCGCCTTACGTTTGGCGTCGAGCTCGGCGACCGCTTTGTCAAGTTCGCGTTTGAGTTCGCTCGTTTCTTTCCCGAGTTGTTCGAGTCGCGCGACCAGTTGCGCGTCTCGTTCGCTTGTCGCCGCGCCTTGCAGACGCAGCGTTTCGAGCGTTTGAACCGTTTCACGCTGCGCGGACGCTTCCTCGTCGAATTCCGCGTCGAGTCGCGCAAGTTCTTCTTTAAGCGCGCCGACCGTTACGCTTAACTCGTTGAAATCCTCTTCTAATTGCGCGTTTTCCGCCGAAAGCGCCGCGAGTTCGCTGCGTCTCGAAATGAGACCCGCGCCGCCTTGCGCCGCGCCGACGACGAGCGCGCCGTCCGCCTTCAGAAAAGATCCGTCCGCCGCGAGGAAATTCGTCGGCTCGTCGACTTCACGATAGAGCTGCTTGGCGACCGCGACCGACTCGACGATCCACGTGCGATGAAGCAGACGCTCCATGAGCGCGGCGAACATTGGTTCCGTCTCGACGAACTGATCCGCGCGACCGAGCACGCCGCGACGCTCGCTGAGGACCGGATCGATTGGAATTGGCTTGCCGGGATTCGGATCGAGCCAGATGAAGCCGACGCGTCCGGCGAATCGCGCGCCTTGACGTTCGATGTGGCGAAAGAGTTCCGGCTCCGGCGGCACGACGACGTATTGCGCCGTCGGTCCGAGCGCGAGCTCAACGAGCGGCGCCGCTTCCACGTTGACGCGAATTAGGTCGGCGACGAGTCCGTACGCGTTCCTGAACGGCGAGGCTGGGTCTTTCATAGCGCGGAGCGTTTCCTTAACGCCCTGACTGAGTCCGTCGTACTGACGTAAGAGATCGTTTAACAGAGTCGACCGTTCGTCGAACGCCGCGCGTTTGCGTTCGAGTTCAGAAAATTCCACCTGACGCTCCGCCAACGCGCGCCTGACTTCCTCGCGGCGCGCCTTGAGCTCTGAAAGACGCTTGAACGAGAGCTTGCGTTTATTGTCGAGTTCGGCGTCGTTTCCTTGAATGCGCGCGACCTCTTCCTCGAGCGTCGACTTCTCTTGTTTGACGTCCGCCAACTGGCGCGCTCGTTGTTCGTACGACGTTTCCAGCGACCGCCGCCGCGATTCTAGACCGGCGAGCTCGCCTTCAAATCGATTCGTTTCGCCGCTCTTCGTATCGCGTTCCTTCTGCAATTCGTCGCGTCGCTGCGCCAACTCCGTCGCGCGCGCGGCAAGTTCTTCCACGCGCGCGTTTTCGCTCGCGAAGGAGGCCGCGCTGCGCGCGACCGCCTCGTTCGCGACGGCTAGCTCGTCGCGCGACGTTTGCGCCTCCGACGTTTCTTCCGTTCCTTTAACGCGCAGACGATACGCTTGCAACGCGTCCTTATGCGCTTCGCTTGTCCATTCGCGTATTTGCGCCGTTTGAAATTCGATCGCCGATTCTTCCGCCGCTATGCGTTCGCGCGCCTCGCTCAGCTCCGAATCGACCGCGCGCAATTCTTCGTCTACGCGCGCGAGCGCTTCTGCGAACCGCGTTTGCGCGGCGTCCGCCTCTTCGATCTTGCGCGTGCGCTCGGCTTCGAACGCCGCGAAATCTTCCGTCTCCACGCTTAGCGCGCGACGCGCCTCCGTTTTGACGCGCCATTCGTAAAGGCTCACTTCCGCGCGCAACTTCTGAAGACGCGTCGAATAGCGACGATACTTTTCCGCCTTGCCAGCCTGCGCCTTCGTCTTGCGCAGTTGACCTTCTATTTCGCCGACAAGGTCCGAAAGGCGCAAAAGATTCTGCTCGACTCGCTCAAGACGACGCAAGACTTCTTGCTTTTTGGCATTGAAACGCGATATGCCGGCCGCCTCTTCCAGAACCGCGCGACGCTGCTGACTAGAACTCTGCAAAAGCGCCTCGACGCGACCTTGTTCGATAACCGCGTAACCCTGCGCTCCGAGACCGACTCCGCTAACAATGTCGCGAAAGTCCTTCAGGCGCGCGCCCTGACCGTTGATAAGATATTCCGATTCGCCGTTGCGATAAACGCGACGCGTAAGATGAATTTCGTCCGATTCGACCGGCAATTGGCGAGACTTATTGTCGAACGTGAGCGTTACCTCCGCCGAGCCGAGCGCCTGACGCGTCGCCGAGCCGTTAAAAATGACGTCCGTCATTTCGTCGCCGCGAAGACGCTTCGCGCTCTGCTCGCCCAACGCCCATTTAATCGCGTCCACAACGTTAGACTTGCCAGAACCGTTCGGCCCAACGAGCGCGCAAACGCCGCCGTCGAGCTCCATACGAGTCCGATCGGCAAAGCTCTTAAAGCCGTAAAGTTCGATCGATTTTAACATTGCGAAGGTCTTCTTGTCGTCCGGGGGGTGGGGGAAAATACGCTAGGTTTGCATCCTAGCATAAATTATGCCCGCGCGCAATAGCAACCCGCGCTAAAACGACTTCTAAACGACCCCGAAAGTTTCTTCGCCGTCGTCTTCGTTTAAAATCGCTTCTCTCATTCTCCTCTCTTCTTCGCGTTTGAGAGCGGCTTCCCTCTTGCGCAACGGGCGCAAGAAGAGTTCGCCGGTCGGCAAAGTCAGAATTGCGGGGAGAATAATATAGGACGCAAGGTGCGCGACGATAAGCAACGCGCCCATAAAGAACGTAAAGTAGACGATCGGAATGAAATCGCTCATGAGGTACGAAAGGAGACCGATTACAATAACGGCGGTCGTTTCGAACATGGCGAGCGCGCAATTTCTAAAGGCGAACGCGACCGCGTCCTTGCGCGAATGATACGGTAGCGACGCGCCAAGCCGGAACCATGCGATAAAGTGCACGACGTCGTCTGCCGCGACCCCGAGCGCCGCGCTGCCCGTTAGCATCGTGCCAAGTTCAATTTTAAGGCCCAGCAGGCCGACGAGCCCGAAGATAAAGACGCATGGAAAAACGCACGGAAAGACCGCAAGGAGTCCGCACAGCACGCTCCGGTAAATGATTGCGAGGACGATTCCAATCGTGATAAAAGCGAAAAGAAAGCTCATTTGCAGATCGCGAATCAACTGCTTCTGCACGCGCTGGACGAGGGGAACGCTGCCCGTTACGAGCGTGTTTTCGAGGTGGAACGCGCTTGGATCCTCGGGGTCCGTAAGGGAGTCCTTTACGATCTGTTCGACCTGCTTGATGAACGCGCCGTAGTCGACGTCTTGCATGGCAAACGTTCGCGCCGTGACGCGGTAGTAGCGTCCGTCTTCCGTCTCGCGAAAGTATCCCGCTTCCTGCAGCGCGTTACGATTTTCAAAGAGCACGTTTCTAAACGCCGACCGCGCGGAGGTCGCTCTGAAGGAGCGTTCGTACTCGTCGGGTAGATCCGCAAGGAAATTGAGCGCCGTTATGATCGTTGAGTCTGGCAGCCCGTCTTGAAGGCGCCACGCCAAATGCTGAAGGGAGTAGAACTCCTGCAGTAAGTCGTCTTTGTTTTCGGAAAGCGGCGTTTTAATAGCGATTTCCACGGGAATGAGCGGACCAAACTTCTCTTCTAGCCATTCGTAATCTTGAATCTGACGCGTCGTCGACTTGAGGGATTGGCGCAGTCCAACGCGCGTCTGCACGTTTTGCAATTCGTATCCGCATACGCCGAGTATCACGGCGACGGCGACGAGCGTTAGAATCGGGTGATTCACGCCGAATTTTGAGAATGATTTGTAAGCGCGCTCGCCGAATTTATCGCGAAAAGTCGGCTGGCTTCCGTCAGGGTATTCCAGTGAGAAGGATCGTCTTCCCCAGAAATCCGTGCGAACGATGTATTGCGGGTAGGGCGAGAGGTTCTTTCTGAAGAACTGGTCTTTGAGCGGAAAGAGGAGGAAATGTACGGAAATATAAACGACGACGACGATCGTGAGAACGGCGAGCGAGATAGCCGCGATCGCGCTAAATCGCCTCGCCGGCGCGAGAATGCCACTCTGCAGTGAGAGGAGTCCGAGTAGGGTCGTTATAACGGATCCAGATACGGGCACGATCGCGTCGCGGAGCATTTTATAGACGGCGAGTTTCGGCGGCAGCGATGGGCGCGCGGCGAAGTAGTAGTTCGTTAGGTGGATACAACTCGAAAGAGAAAGCACAAACGTCAAATTGACGGCGAGCATGAGAATCGAGTCGAAGGTAACGCCGAGATAGTAAATGAGCGCGAGACAAATCTGCTGATTCAGGAATGAAATCGAGAAGACGAGGAGCGAGACGCGCAAATTATGGAAGCACGTCAGTAGGATGAGAATGCCGACGACGTAGGTAACGACGTTCATTTCGACGAGTTTGTCGTGGCAGACGTCGTCGATCGAGACGCTGTCGGTCGTCGAGCCGCCGACGCGGATTTTATTACGACCGAGATTGGGAATCTCGTCCGCGATCTCCCAGACGCGTTTGACTGCCGGGCGGCGGTATTTCATGCCGTCCTCTGAAATGAGCGCGACGAGAGCGACCGTGCCTCCGTCCTTGGAATAGAGGAACGAGTCGAATCGCGCGTGAAACTCCTCGTCCGACATGCTGACAGGAGGCGACGTTACCTGGTCGTAGACGTCGTCCCCCGTAAAGACCGCGCGATAGAATTTGCGCGGCGCGCCGTCCCACTCGACCGGTTCGAGCAACTTGTCGCGAAAGAGCGCCAGTTCAGGAGAGCCCGGCTTGCAACCTTCCCAACTCAATATGAGCGTTTCGTCCCCGCCGAATATCTTCATGAACCCGATGAAACGTTGCGTCTCTTCGAGGGACGCGGGAACCCACTCCTCGACCCTATTTTCCGTAACGCCCCAGGATTTCGCGGCGCCGATCATAATAAACGGAATGAGCGCGACGAGTAGAACGGAGAAAAAAATCCGAAAGGACACGATCCGAACGAGACCGCGCCATATCTTGCGTACGATTCTTTCCGAGAGCGGGGTCTTGACCATTTGGACTTCTCTTTTGACGAACGTTGTCGGCGGGACGCGACTTCACAGGCGTCGACGCTATCCCCTCTTTTATCCGATGAAACGGCTGTTTTGTCAATAAGACGAAGGGCGTTTTACGGATTTCTCTCGAGACGACGCTCGTTAAAAAAGGTAAGATTTAACTGTCTTGGGCAGTATTTGTTGTTTGTGAAAATTGTGCGGCTGATCGTTAAGCGTTCATGATTCCCATTTTATTTAGTTTCTTCGCCTTCGCTTCTCGCGGCGGCGTAAATACTCCGTTTTGAGAAAGGAACCGGCTCGACGATGAACTCGGGCACGTTGTACGCGCGGAAATTTTGGCGATTGTGAAGCGGATTCTCTTGCGGTAGAACGAAAGGCTTGGCGGCGCGTCCGTCGGCGTCGACGTGCGCGAAATAGACGCGCGCGTACTGTCCCTCCTCGCGTCGCGAACTGAAAGCGAGCCAGCGTCCGTTTGAGCTCCAATTATGAAAGCTTTCCGCGTATCGGTCGTTGACTTCGTCCAAAGGTCGATCTTCTCCGGTTTCGAGATTCATGATCCAGAGATCCGCTTCCGGTCGCCATAAAGGAAAGGTTCCGCTTTCGACTTGCGTATAGACGAGCCATCGACCGTCAGGCGAAACTCGCGGATGCAACGCGCTTCGTTCTCGCGATCTTGCGTCGACGACGAGCGTCGGTTCGGAGAACTCTTGCGTTTGTTCGTTAAACTCGCGCTTGTAGATATTGTAGCGAAAGTCCTCTATTCGATTGGCGCCTTCTTCCGCCCGCGCTTGACCTTGTGAGACGGGCGGCGCTAACTTGACGGTTGCGCTCGAGTAGTAGAGCGTCTTGCCGTCGGGGGACCAACTTGGAAAGGTCTCGAATTCGTCGCGCGTTTGCGTTAGGACGGTCGCCTTGTTCGCGCGCATATCGACGAGAACGAGGTCCGACTCCGAGTCCAACGCTTCGATCTTCTGAGTTGACATATTGTGCAACGCTTGGAACGTCTTGTTCGACGAGAATACCGCCAGATCGCCCGTCGGTCGCCACGCAGGGTACGACAGGCGCCCGTTCAATTCGCTCACTTTGCCGTCGATTTTTTTGAGCTCTCCGTCTATTCCAACGACGGTTCCGCCTCCCGGCGCGCCGCCGCCGACGCGGTAGTGGATTGAAAACTTTTCCGCGCGGCGATTCTGGAACGCATGACAGTTAACGCACGTGCCCGAGCCGCGATTGTCGAAGAGCGCCGTCGTTTTGAAGGTTGCGAGTTCGCGTTCTTCTAGGGTGATCCATCCTCCGTAGTCGTATCCGGGCGCTAGGAGACGGTAAGCGAGCCATCCGTCGATAGGATCCGGCGAGACGTCCATTGTTATCGTTTCATATCGACGCCATTTTTTATCGGTTGTTCCCTTAACGAAGACGTCGGCGCAAACGCGTCCGCCGACGTTTTCTTCGAGGAGCGCTCGCCATCCGCTAGCGAGATCGACGCGCGCGCTCCGTGAGACAATTTTCCGTCCGTTTTGCCCTTGGGCTTCGCCGTAGACGACGCAGTAGAAGCTGGCGCCGTCTTCCTCTATTTGGAAGTTCATTGGCGCGATATTGTATGGAATCGTAACGCCGTCGTAGTCGGGGTAGGTATGGGGCTTGCGATCAACGCGTATCGCGCGGCTGGACGGATCGTGCGTAAAGAGAAACGCGCCGAGCAAGACGACGCACGTTATTGCGCAGACAGCGATAGTTCGAAACGTCTTTTTCATCGTGCGTCTCCTTAGAATCGTATAAAGGACGACTCGTCCTTCAAGTAGCCCCAGTAACTGCCCGCGCAGTGGCGGCGTATTCCATCCTGCGCCTCGCGCAATTGAGTCGCGCCGTTTATGAGATCGTAGAACTCAACGTACTCTCCGAACGCGCGTTTCGTTTCTTCGGAGAATTGATAATTCGCGTTTGTCCAGTCTTTTCCAAGGTCTTCGAATCGCAACGTCGCATAACCTTGTTCCAGCGCTTTGGGCAGTCGACCGTTCGGAGCGTTCTCGTTAATATACGATTCAATGTTCGTCATAAAGAAGCGATCGCCCGGCGTATTGAAGTCGCCTTTCTGAAAGAGCGCGGCGACGAGTTCCGCTTCGCGAATTTCGTGAACGGCGACGTCGAACGGGTCGGTAAAGAGACCGTAAAGTCGCGCGAGATCGGGCTGAAAGACGACGCGTTTGAAGTTCTTTTGCGGACGCATGCGTCGAGCTCGCGCGATCGATAGCGCGAAGCGCTCGAGTTCGTCCCTGTCGACTCGACAACGGTGAGCGATCTCGTCGAGTTTCTCGCCCGGTTTTGGCAACTTGGCGCCGCTCGGATAGCGAGCTTCGTCGTAAGTTTTGTCGTTAACGACGTCGCGCAGGCCGGCGTCAAACGCGTCGGTCGCCATGTAAGCGCGGCATAGTTTGGCGAAGTAACGCTGATTGACGGCGTCGTCGAGCTCGCGCGCGTATCGTTCGGCAAGGTCGCGTTCGCCGCCAATGAGCGCGCAGTATGCGAGAAGCTTGAGCGTCGCCGCCGATCGTCCGCGACATAGCGCGCGTTTATTCATAGCGTTGCGGGTCGCGTCGTTTGGTAGTCCGTATCGACAGAGAATGATTTCGGGGGTCGAGTTGAGAGCGCCGCGTTGCGTAACGCGCCGTTTCTGAAAGCGCTCTAGTTTCTTTAACGCGTCTGGATCGCGCGCCTTGATTTTTTCAAAGGTTTCGGAATCGAAAGGCGTCGTCGCCAGTCCTGCGACGGGTCGCTCAAACGCGCGTTCGCCGAGTTCCCCTTGTTCAAAGAGCGCGACGTTGCGTAGCGCGACGCCGTAGTCGATCGGACGTTCGACACGTTCGTCGATTTTGAGCACGGCGTCCCAGTCGCCTCGCGTTAGCGCGCGATTTTGCGCCAGAATAGCGAAGAAGGACTCGTCGTGATACGCGAGCGTCCACAATGTGATTACGAACGCTACGGTCGCGGCGACGCTTAGCTTAGCGTTAGAACGAGGCTCGTCGGACGTCGCTTCCGTCGCGTGCGTATGAACGCGCGCGATTACCGCGACGAACGCGACGCCGACGAGCCAAAAGAAGAACGCGAAACTTGCGCCGCCGACGACGAACGCGCGCGCCGTTGGGTCGCTTTTATCGATCGTTGGGTCGAACAGCCCGAGGATCCATACGGCGTCGCGCGGCGCTTTATCGTAAAAAAACGTTGAGAACAAGGCGTAGGGCGCGGCTCCAGCGACGGCGAGTAGGACGCACGCGCGCGTCGCGCGTCCGCGCTCGACTCCACGCGTTAAAAGCTCGTCGATCGCAAAGAGCGCGAGCGACAGAGCCGCCCAGACTCCAAAGAGTAGGTAGCCGAAATGCAAAAAGAGGACGGCGACGAGCGTCGTTGTGAGATAATACGACGCGCCGTTGAGCGTTCGTCGTTGACGACGGCGACGTTCGAGCGCGCGCAGCCCAAGCGAGAATAGTAGCGCAAGATTGGCGCCGACGTATCCGGAGAAAACGAGCGTTACGTTCGCGCTATTATAGACGTAATACGCGTGCCAGGTTCCGGAAACGGCGAGCGCCAGCGTTGGGACGATCGCCAAATGACGCGCAAGTCCCCTCAACCGCAGGAACCTTGCCGTATTGATCGCGAGCGCGACGCCCAGTCCCGCGAGCGCCGCGCCGCCCAAAAGCGGATAGCGTCCCAATTGAATTAGGAGCGCCGTCGCGTAGCCGAGCGCGCCGGCGGGCTCCGTCAACCATTCGTGGAAGAAATCCCATCGCGTAATAAAGAGCGAATTCTCCTGAACGGCGAATAGGAAGTCGCCGTACCTCACGCCCCAAAAGTACCAGAGCGCGAGGAACCAAAAGAGCTGGAGCGCGTAGCGCGAACGCAGAAATCTGACGTAGCGCGATTGGGAACGCGTCGTCGTCGCCGTCGAATTGGAGGTTGCGGGCGCGTCTTCCCACGCGTCGGACTCGACTGGTTTGACGTTTTTGCGCGCGTTCTTCTTTTTGGACATGGCGGTTCCTTTATCGAGATTCTTCGCGCGTCGCTAACGGGTCGCTCTTAGCGGCGTCGACGAGCGCGCGGTTCGAGACTCGAATCGGTTCGATCGTTAGTTCGGGGACGTTGTACGATTTAAAAAGTCTTCTGTTGGCGAGCGGGTCGCGTTGCGGCAGGACGAACGGCTTGCTCGCGCGTCCGTTTTCGTCGAAATGCGCGAAATATGGTCGCGTATACTGACCGTCTTCGCGTCTTGAACTGAAGACGAGCCATCGTCCAGAAGAGTCCCACGTATGATAGGAATCGGCTCCGCGCGCGTTGATCTCGTCGAGCGGGCGCTCTTCTCCCGTTTGTAAATCTTTTATCCACAGCTCCGCTTCCGGTCGCCAGATAGGAAACGTTCCGCTTTCCGCGACCGTGTAGACGAGCCTCCGTCCGTCGGGCGAGACGCGCGGAAAGAGCGCGCTAAGTCCAGACGCGCTTGCGTCGACGACAAGCGTCGGTTCGGAAAACGTTTGCGTCGATTCGTCAAACTCGCGTTTATAGACGTCGTACCGAAATTCCTTAATGCGTTCCGCGACGTCCAGCGCGCGCGTTTTCTCATTGAGACCGGTCTGCGGCGCCGGCGCCCGCGCGCTACAGTAGTAAAGCGTCTTGCCGTCCGGAGACCATGACGGGAAGGTTTCAAATTCGTTCGGCGTCGAGGTAATCGTTCGAGCCGTGTTCTTTCCGGGATTTAGCAGAACGAGATCGGACTCAATATCGAAGACTTCAATCTTTTGCGAGGAAAGGGTGTGAAAGACTTGATACGTTTTGTTCGAGGAAAACGCGACGAGGTCCCCCGTCGGACGCCATGCGGGGTACGAACACGAGCCGGAAAGGCTTTCGATCTTACCGGTAATCTTTTGGACTTTCCCGTCCAGAGCAAAAATCGTGCCCCCTTCCGGATTCTTTTGCCCCTTGCGGTAATGAAACATGAAGTTCTTCGTTTCGCGATTCTGAAACGCGTGGCAGTTTACGCACGATCTCGTCGCGTTGGCGTTAAAAAACACGCGTTCGTCGAACGTCGTTAAATTACGTTGCGCCAGGCAAATGGAACCGCCGTAATCATAGCCCGGTTCAATGAGTCGGTACGACAGCCATTCGTCGACGGGATCCTTCGACACGTTGAACGCGAACGTTTTGAATCGAGTCCATCCTTGTGCGGAAGTTTTGACGTAAACGTCGACCTTCAGCGCGCCGTCTCCCTTTTGGGCGAGGATTTGCTTCCATTTCTTTTCCGGAAAGCGAACGTCGCGTCCGGCGACGCAAAGTAGCGCGCGATCGCCGTCGACAACGACCGTGCGATAATCGTCGCCGGGTTCTTCAATGTAGAAGTTCAAAGGCACTATGTTCTTGGGAACGACGACGTCGACGTAATCCGGGTAAATCGTCGGCAATTCGTTTAGTTCGACGAAACGCTTTGGGGGCGAAGCGCTCGTCGTAATATAGACCAGCGCGCCAACAAGGAGCGCTATCGCGCAAACGATGAGCGCGCGCGTCTTCTTATTCGTCATTGATCTTTGCCCCTTTGTCGTTAAAACCTAATAAATGCGGACTCGTCCTTCATGTAGCCCCAGTAGGTTCCCCTACAACAATCAATAATAGCCGCTTGCGCACCCCTGGACTTTAAAGCGCCGTTTACCAGACGATAGAATTCGACGTAATCTTGGAACGCCTCCGTCGTGTCGCGCGAAAATTGATACGCGCAGTTATTCCAGTCGTCGCCGTATCGATCGAACCGTAAGGTTGCGTAGCCCTCTTCAAGCGCCTTTGGCAAACTCGCGCCGTCTAGCGAGGCGACGTATTCTTCGATATGCGCTAAGAAGAACCCGTCGTCCTTTTCTTTGAAGTCGCCGCGTTGGAAGAGCGACGAGATCAGCTCCGCTTCTTGTATCTCACGCGGCGCGCGCGAGTAGTCGTCGGTAAATACGCCGTAAAGTCGCATGAGGTCGGGGAAAGCGTCCAATTCTTTAACGTTTTCCAACGGTCGCCGTTTCCGCGCGCGCGCGACTCGATCGGCAAAATAAGTTGCGTCGTCGAGAGACGCGCCGTAACGCTTCGCCGCGTCTTCCAACGTAAGATCTGATTGCGTAGTCGGCGAGTCGTAAGGCGCGTCGAGCGAGTCGCGAACGCCGACGGCAAAATCTCGCGATTCTAAGAACGCCAATCCCGCCCTTGCATATCCGCGATAGAAGAGCGTCTCGCTAAGTTCGCGGAAATATCGACGCGCAAGTTCGCGTTCGCCCGACGCCGTCGCGCAAAACGCGAGCGTCTTGAAAGTTGCGATCGAACGATCGTTGCATCCGACCATTTTATTCATGGCGCAACGCGCCGCAATATTCGTCTGACCGTACTGACAGAGAATGAATTCCGAGGTTGAGGAGAGCGCGGCGTTCTGAGTCGTGCGACGAGCTGTAAATCGGGCAAGTCGACGTTTAGCGTCGGACGCTCCTTGCGACGCGCGCTCGAAATCGTCGAGTCGTAGTCCGTATGCGGTAAAGCCGGCGATTGGGCGTTCAAACGCGCGTTCCGTTAGTTCGCCCGTTTCAAAGAGCGCCAAATTGCGGAGCGCGACGCTGTGTTCGCAAGGATGAGTCGTTTGGGCGTCGAGGTCGAGAATTCGACGTTCCCAATTGGGCTCGTTAAGCGCGCGATTCTGCGCCATGAGACAAAAAAAGGGCTCGTCTCTAAACGAGAGACAGAAGCAGGCGAATGCAAAGATCGCCGTTAGTTCGAGCGTTAGACGAACCTGCCTTTTGCGCGTAAGCGACGGAACGCTCGACTCCTTGGGACTCTCGCGTTTGACGCGCGCGGAAGTTTTAGCGCGGCGCGCAACGATTACGTCCGCGATTCCAAAGAGCATGAGAAACGCAAGGGACGCGCAGACTCCGGAGACGACATAAGCGCTAGCGCGGGCGTCTTGCGAGCCAAGGAGATCGTCGACGAGTCCGCAACGCCAGACGACGTCCTCTGGCGTCTGGTCGAAGTAGAGCGCGGCGCGCGCCAAAAGGGGAGCGCTAGCGGCGGCGAACGCAACGACCGCGAAACGAATCGCGTTGCGACGCATGGACTGATCCGCGTTGAGTTCCGCGAGCGCGCATAATAGCGCGAGCGCGACGAACCAAATTCCTAGCGCGCAGTAGCCCGGCGCGCACAGGAGCGCTAACAGAACGGAGCGCAACCGGCGCGCGCGAATGCCGCGATACGCCGCGCGTCCCCAAATCGCGACGTTTGCGCCCAAAAAGCCCGATACGATAAGAGACGCGTTGTGCGGCGCGTAGACGTAATACGCGTACCAGGTCGCCGCGACTGTCAGCGCGAGCGTGGGAAGAATCGCCAGCGCGCGCCATGCGCCGCGAAATCCAAATTCGCGCTCGACGCCGTAAAATAACGCGACTCCCAAGCCCGCGAGCGCCGCGCCGCCAAGAATCGGATAGTAAAAGAACTGAATAAGGAACGAACCGCAATATCCTAAGACTCCAGCCGGCTCCGCAAACCAACGAGTCGCGTAGTCTCCGCGAAAAAGAAACAGGGAGTTCTCTTGGATCGCGTACAGAAAGTCTCCGTACCTCGTGCTCCAGAAGTACCAGAGCGCGACGAACCAAAAGAGTGGGAGCGCCAAGCGCGAACGCAGGAATTTTGCGCAACGCGATTCGGGACGCGGCGCTTCTGCTGCAGGCGCGCTAGCGTTTTCCTGCGCGTCGGGTTTGACGTCCTTGCGCGCGTTCTTCTTTCGGGACATGACGATTCCTTTATTGCGGTTTGGCGAGAGTACGCGACGTTTTACCTCTCAATACGGCAGCGCTATAAAGTCTCAAATACGCGAGCTTTGTTTCAACGTCTTGTTATGGGAAGAGCAATTACTTTGCTATTCGTTCTTTGCGTCGTAATAGCTTGAAGGAACGACAATTTTTCTTACAGTAGCGCCGTAGTCTCCTCCAAACCGTAAATCAAATTGAAATTCTGCACGGCGGCGCCGGCGGCGCCTTTAATAAGGTTGTCGATCGCGGAGATCGTAATAACGCGACCTTTAACGACGCGCGCGGTCATGTGGCAACGGTTCGTGTGAATGACGTCTTTCGTCGTCGGGAGCGCGTCGACGACTTGCGCGAACGGCTCGTTCTTGTAGAAGTCGCGCAGATACGCGATGATTTCCGCTTCGCTCGCCTCTTTGGTCTGACGCGCGTACGCGGTCGTTAAAATGCCGCGATCCATTGGCGTGAGATGCGGCGTAAAAATTACGCTCGTCGCGCGACCGCTCGCCGTGGTGAGAACTTCTTCGATTTCCGGCGTATGGCGGTGCGTTCCCACGCCGTACGCCGCGATCGATTCGTTGCATTCCGGGTACAGCGTCTTCATGCTCGGCTTGCGACCGGCGCCGGAGACGCCGCTCTTCGAGTCGATAATGATCTCGTCGCTCGCGACGTACCCGCCTTTAAGGAGCGGCGCGAGCGGTAGAATTGCCGACGTCGGGTAACAGCCAGGATTGGCGACGAGCGAGGCGCCGCGAATGGCGTCGCGGAAGAGTTCCGGGAGGCCGTAAGGGGTTTTGGGGAGTCGTTCCGGATCCGGGTGCGTTACGTTGTACCACTTATTAAAAACGGCGGCGTCGTTGAGTCGGTAGTCTGCGCCGAAGTCGACGACTTTCATTCCGAGTTCGAGGAGTTCGGGCGCAACGGCGGCGGTCGCCGTGTGGGGAAGGCAACTGAAGACGGCGTCGACTCCGCGCGTCGCGAGATCCTTAGGACCGAGATTCTCACAGCTTATCGAGTACCAGCCGGTTAGCGACGGGTGAATCTCGTCGAGTCGATTCGTGTTTTCGCGACTCGTAGCGGCGACAACCTCGACCGACGGGTGACGATGTAAAATTCTCAGCAACTCCAATGCGGCGTAGCCCGTCGCGCCCAAAACGGCAACTTTAATCTTCATAACGACGATTCCGAATAGATTTTCTAAATTCCAGATGTAACACAGTAGAGGGCGAGAAGAGGCTTAACGTCTCCCCGACGCTTTGAGCCAATCTCGCGTTTCAATAATGATTTCGTCTAGCGAGCGTTTGGGATTCCATTGGATAATCCTGCGCGCCTTTTCCAGCGACGGCAAGCGACGTTGCATATCGTCGAAGTTCGGCCCGTACGCTTCTTCGTAGCTGATCGTGCGTATTTCCGACTTGGAATCGCATAATTCGACGACGCGTTCCGCGAGCGTGCGAATAGAGACTTCGTCGTCGCTCCCTAAGTTCATGACTTCCCCTTGCGCTTCCGGCGTCGCCGTAACGCGCGCAAGACCTTCCACAATATCGAAGACCGACGAGAAGCAGCGCGTTTGCGCGCCAGTTCCGTAGACCAAGAGCGGTTCGTCGCGCAGCGCCGCGCTAATGAAGCGCGGCACGACCATGCCGTAATGACCCGTCTGACGCGGCCCGACGACGTTAAAGAGGCGAACGATATAGACGGGCAACGCCGTTTGGTCGCGATGCGCCAGGAGGTAGAATTCGTCGAGGAGCTTCGCGATCGCGTACGACCAGCGATTCTTGCAGCTGGGGCCGAGCGTTACGTCCATGTCCTCGCGAAACGGCGTCGTTTCCGACTTGCCGTACGTCTCGCTCGTCGACGTGAGGAGGATCGGTTTGCGATATTTCGCGCAAAGATCGACCGCCGTTTCCGTAGGACGAACGATGCGACGGATCGACTCCACCGGACGCGACACGATTAACTTGACCCCGACGGAACTCGCCAAATGATAAACGACGTCCGCGCCTCGAATTTCACGCTCCATTAGCTCCGCGTCCGACGCGTCCGCAACGTACGCGTGAAAGCCGGGAGCGTCCGCAAAATGCGCAACGTTCGACCATGAGCCCGTCGAAAGGTCGTCCACGATCGAAACTTCGTCCCCGCGTTTTAAAAAATATTCCGTCAAATGAGAGCCGATAAAGCCCGCGCCGCCCGTGATTAGGTATTTCATCTCTTGAGCTTTCTTTATGTATTGCGTGTCCCAGCGCCAAATCTGACGCCGTACAGCGCCCATTGTAGCGATCAACCGCGTTTCTGTCAATTTGTCAGAAGGGAGTCGACGCGAAGCGCGTTTGTGGCCCAAGACCTCTTAAACGCGCGTGCAGCGACTTTCGGTCGTAAGGATTTTTTTCTTTTTTTGTTTTTTCTTTTTACTTTGGCGCCGCGTTTGCTCCAAACTCTACCGTTGAGCGATCGCAACCGCGACCGCTCGATGAAAAATGCAAAATAACGGCTCGAACGCCAGGAAGGCGACGGATTAATACTCCGCAGAGCTGGAGACATATAAGAATTAGGAGTTACCACTATGGCTCAAGGCGAAAAAATCATCGGCATCGATTTAGGAACGACGAACTCGGTCGTCGCCGTTATGGAAGGAAAAGACGCGAAGGTCATTCCGAATCCCGAAGGATATCGGCTGACTCCAAGTATCGTCGCGTTCACCGACTCCGAAACGCTTGTCGGCGAGCTCGCGAAGCGTCAAGCGGTTATGAACCCCGCGCGAACCGTCGCCTCCATTAAACGTTTTATGGGACGTAAACGAGGCGAGGTCGGCGCGGAAGAAACGACCGTGCCGTACAAATTGGTCGGAGGAGCCGACGATTACGTCGGCGTTGAAATCGACGGCAAACGTTACACCCCGGCGGAAATCTCCGCAAAGACGCTGCGCAAACTGAAGGAAGCGGCGGAAGCGTATCTGGGACACAAGGTCAATAAGGCGGTCATTACGGTTCCGGCGTACTTCAACGACGCGCAACGTCAGGCGACGAAAGACGCCGGTCAGATTGCGGGCTTGGAAGTCGCGCGTATTGTCAACGAGCCGACGGCGGCGGCGCTCGCTTACGGGCTCGATAAGGAAGTGAATCAGAAGATCGTGGTCTTCGACCTGGGCGGCGGTACGTTCGACGTCTCGATTCTGCAAGTTGCGGACGGCGTTTTCGAAGTTATCAGTACGAACGGCGACACGCACCTCGGCGGCGACGATTTCGACTACGTCCTCATTAACTTCATCGCCGACGACTTCCAGAAGCAGTACGGCATTGACCTGCGCAAGGAGCCGATGTCCCTGCAACGTCTGCAAGAGGCGGCAGAGAAGGCGAAGCGCGAGCTGAGCTCGTCCGAAGCGACCGACGTCAACCTGCCCTTCATCGCGCAGGACGCGTCCGGCCCGAAACACCTCCAGGTTCACATTACGAAGTCGCAATTTGAACAGATGGTCGACCCGCTCATCGAGCGCACCAAGGGACCCGTCATGCAGGCGCTACGCGACGCGAAACTCTCACCCTCCGACATTGACGAAGTCGTCCTCGTCGGCGGTTCCACGCGTATCCCGAAGGTTCAAGAGACGGTCGAAAAGATCTTCAATAAGAAGCCGCACAAGGGCGTGAATCCGGACGAAGTGGTCGCGGTCGGCGCGGCGATCCAGGGCGGCGTCCTGGCGGGCGACGTCAAAGACGTCCTGCTGCTCGACGTTACGCCGCTGTCGCTCGGTATTGAAACGCTGGGCGGCGTTATGACCAAGCTCGTCGAAAAGAACACGACGATTCCGACGGAGAAGAAGCAGGTCTTCAGTACGGCGGACGACAATCAGACGGCGGTTACGATTAAGGTTTATCAGGGCGAACGTGAAATCGCGTCGGCGAACCGTCTGCTCGG
>CADCOO010000243.1 GCA_902803085.1 uncultured Planctomycetota bacterium | reverse complement strand
GCCTCGCCGTTGAGCGCTTTGAGGTACTTCTGATCGTCGTCGCTAAGTTGCGCGATCGGCATGGCGATTAGCTTGCCTTTATCGGTGCGCAACTTGACTTTGTCGCCTTCCTGCGCTTCCAGGGTCGCGGTAATTTTATACTTGCCGGACGAGTCGGTCCAGACGCGCGCGCCCTCGTCGCCCTGCGCCAAAGCCGCGCTCGTCGCCATAGACCAAAACGCGCTCGTCGCCAGCACGACGGCGAAAGCAAACGCGAAACATGAATAAAAACTCTTACGCAACATATCAACCTCAATTATGCGATAGAGGAAATCGTCCCTCTTAAAAACCAACCGCGTCTAGAACTTGATCGGCTCGACGCCTTTACTCGAGACCTTTGCGCTCGTCGCCGCTTCGCGTCCGTCCGCCTTCGACGCGTAGGATGGAATCGGCATAACGGCGTAGAAATCTATCTCGGGCTTGTTCAACTCTTGAATCTGCTCGTCAAAAGTCTTCTTCTCGTCTCGTTCGCCGCGCATCGGGCCCGTCGTTAATTTCACGCGTTTTACGACTTCTTTACCGCCGACTTGAAGCGAAATCGACTGCTCAAAGACCTTCAAGTTCAACGTCTTGGCGCTCACGACCCTTTCGCGCGCCAACATCGAATGAGCGAACATCCGTTCAAGTCCGAGCTCTTGCACCGTCGTCTCTTCCGTTTTGCCCGTGTCGCTTGCCGACGCCACGACGACGATCTTCGAACTCGGATCATACTTCAAACCGGAAATCGCAAGTTGTTTTTTAACTCGCTCAATCGTCTGGCCCTCGTCGAGAAGGCCGTTCAGATCGCATTTGATCGAGACGCCGACCCCGGGATAGACGTCGAATAGATCGGAGAGCCGCTTGCCCTTAACGGCGGCGAGCGCCTGGGCGTGCGGAAGCTTGAGCGCGGTCAACGCGCTATTATCGCAGACGGTCCATACGCGATCGCCAACGCAAACGCGCGCGCCGGCTCGATCGGGAAGGCCAAGGTAATAAGCGATCGGCGCGCCCGTCGCAAGATCGTAGCAATAGGTTCCGACAAGAACATGGGAATCCGACGCCCACGTAACGGTGGAAAAACCGCCGTTCGTTTCGAGCGTCTGGGTTATTTCGCCGCTTTTGAGATCGACGATAAAAGCGCGCCTGAAGATCAAAAAGGCGAGCTTCTCGCCGTTTGGCGAAAAGGCGACCGAGGAGGTCGCGAGTGCAAAAGAACCGACTTCCTGACCGGAATCTTGCGGTAATTCAACGTAACCGAGCGCCTCGCCGGTCGCGACGTCGTAAAAGCCCAGCCCGCTTCCGCTTGCCAGAACGAAATACTTATGCGCCGGATCGACGGCGAGACGTTCGTTTTGGCAATTAATCGAATACTCGGCGCGACACGACTTGATATTCCAGAGCGTCGCCGCGCTCTTACACTTGGTAAAGATATGGTCCGAGTCGACGAAGAACGCGTTTTCGACCTCGTCGTAAGTGTCGCGAGAGTACTCGTTCGCTTTCGGCTTGTAGTAGGGACAGAAGACGGCGAGCGGCGCGAGTTCGTCGCCGTTCTCGAGCGAGCCTACGTTCGTAATCGCCAAAAAGGCGTTTCTGATTAGAGGATCGTTCGACTTGATTTTAATATTCGTCAGCGCCAATTTACCGTCTTCCGACACGTCAAACAGCGAAGGCGCTTCAAATTGGAAAACCGCTCTTGAACAGGTCCCCTCCGATACGTCGCAACGAGCGACGCAACCGCGGCTCTCGCCTATCTTGGAATTGTCGTTGTAACCGACGTAGAAAACCGAGCCGTGGGAATATATCAGACTGAAATCGCCGAAAAACGAACGCGGAAAGAGCGCGACGTTGCGAAATTCGCCCGACGGCGAGCTCGATTTCTTCGACGGCTCAACCTTCCAAGCGCGCGGGGAACTAACGGCGCCGTAACTCTTGACTTTGTCGAACGAACCAAGATAGATCTTCTGGTCGCTACCGTCCAGTTTGAGCGTTTTTCCCTTCAGAGCGAAGGAAACGTCGTTCTTTTCCTTCCCGGAACCGGAACCCTCCTGCGCGTCGTCGTCAACGAGCCCGGTCTCGAACGGATTATCGTTCGCAAGCCCCTTGAGATACTCCTGATCAGCGTCGCTGAGCTTCGAAATCGGCATGACAATCCGTTTGCCGTCCTCGCGCCGCAACTTCACCTTCGCGTCTTCCTGACTCTCGAAAGCAGCCTTGATATGGTACGCGCCCGTCGAATCGGTCCATTCGCGCATCGCGTCCTCCTGGCCAAAGCTGGCGCAGGCCGCGTAAGAGCACAACGCGCACGCGAGCGACGTTAGCGTTAGACGAAACGCCGTTCCCAATCTTGTCGTTTTAATACGCATCTATCATTCCTCCCGGCGCGACGGCGCGGTTGTCGGTAAAATCTGCGGCGCCTCAATCCGGACGCACAATAATATAATAATCCAAATGGGCGACGACGCCGCGAAAATCAACCCTGATTATACATTTTTCGTCGTAAAAAGCAAACGTTGCGTCGGCGCGACTCCGCTCAAAGATTCGCAATCGATCGAGATATTGATTCCGGCGTCTTTACAAACGCAATTCGCCCGGTTATACTCCAGTCTGGTTTGTTTCCCTTGTGAAACAAGAATTAACGACTCGACGCTAATGGCGCTCGAGGCCACAGATTAAGGAGACAAGTTATGTCGCAAAACACGTCAAGACGTCGCTTTTTAGCGCAAACGACCAGTTCCGTTCTCGCCGCCGTCGCTTGCGACCGCTTCGCATTCGGCGACGCGCCGGCGATTATTCCGCGCACCGCGCTCGCTTCAAAAGATCGGGTCGGCGCAAACGACCGCATTATCGTTGGATTCGTTGGAACCGGCATGCGCGCGCGGCAGCTCATGGAACACATACCGCGCGAGCGCGCGCAGATCGTCGCGGTCGCCGAATTCTGGCGTCAGAAGATGCAAGATTGCATTAATGAGAAAAAGGCGTCCGGGTTGATTGGCGAGAACGAGACGTGGAATATGTACGATTCCGACGTCGAACTCTATGAGAAGGAAAAGCTCGACGCCGCGTTCGTCGTAACGCAAGATCACTGCCGCACGCTCGCCGCCGCGCACGCGATTCAGGCGGGACTCGACGTGTACGCGGAAAAGGCGCTCACAAGTTACATTCGCGAAGGTCGTCAGCTCGTCAATATCGTGCGCAAGTCGAAGCAGATCCTCCAGGTCGGCTCGCAACAGCGCTCGATGCGTTTAAACGAGTACGGCTGCAGACTCATTCGCGAGGGCAAACTCGGCAGGGTTAAGCTGGTTCAAGCGTGCAACTACCCGTTCTGCAACAATATTCCCGCCGACTACGAAGAACAGCCGATTCCAGAAGGCCTCAATTGGGACGCGTGGCAGGGACCGACGGAATACCGGAAATTTAACGGCATGCTCCTCGGATGGATGGGCTGGCGCGAATATGCGGGCGGCGAAATGACGAACTGGGGCGCGCACGGGGTCGACCAGATTCAGTGGGCGCTCGGCGCCGACGAGACGGGTCCGGTCGCGACGTCCCCCATGCCGGACGGCGACGGCAAGGTCGCGATTAAATACGCGAACGGGGTCGAAGTTCATTTCGATCTCGAATACGGCAAAGCGCCGATGGGGGGCGCCATTTTCCGCTGCGAAGGCGGTTCGCTCGAAATCAATCGCAATAATCTCAAGGCGAATCCGACGAGCATAATCGACGGCGCGCCGGAACCGGATCCGCCGGAGGGACCGACTTGGATCGCGCGTCCGCATATCGAAAACTTTTTCGATTGCATGGCGACGCGCGAACGCCCGCACGCCGACGTCGAGATCGGGCATCGCAGTATTTCCGTCTGCCACCTGGTCAATATAACGCGCATTCTGAATCGTCCGTTACAATGGGATCCTGCGAAGGAACAATTCGTCAACGACGACGAGGCGAACGCGTATGTCGATCGTCCGCGCCGCAAGGGCTACGAGCTCCCCGAAGCGTAATCCCCCAATCGTAAGTTTTCCCAAAGTTGCAGCATAGAGTTATGAACAATCGCCTATTTCTCGTACTAACGTTAATCGTCGCGTCCCTAACGACCTTGCGATCGCAAGGCGCTGAGCCGACGCGCGGAATTGCGTTCGATAAAAGTTGCGTCTACTGCGCCGAACTTCCCAAGGGGAGCGTTAAACTACGCCAGTTTACCGTCGCCGCCTGGGTCAAGCCGGCGCAGACCGACGATTCGCTCGGCTTTATGAGCGTCGGAGCGCCGTCGGAATACTTTACGTTCTATACGTTCCGGGGCGCGACGCGCATGCTCGTCGAGAACAAGCGTGACGAACGGACTTACTCCTTCGCGCTCGGTCCCCTACCGAAACGCGACGTCTGGACGCACTACGTCGGAACCTACGACGGCGAAACGATTAAACTCTACTGCAACGGCAAACTTGCGGGCGCCAAGACGTCGGCGACGGAAACGCACGACGACGCGCTCGACGGCACCGCGCTCATTCTCGGCGCGGCGACGCCGAACGGCGACCGACACTTTCTCGGCGAAATGACCGAGTTGGCGCTCTGGAATCGCGCGCTGTCCGACGCCGACGTCGCGACCCTTTATGAACAAGGCGCCGACAAATTGATCGACGGACGCGTCGCGCTTTGGAACGCGGCAAGCGTATCGGACGATCGCGCGACGCTGACCTCGAAATCGCACGGCGACGCGCCGACGATCGTCGCGCAACGGTTCGGCGCGCGCGATCTTCTCAATCAGAAAGATTCTGGCTATCGCGGACTATGGTACTACAATCAGAAACTCGACAACGAGTACGTCTATAAGTACTCCGGAGGGCTTGGAACCTACTGTGCGAATCACTATCCTTTTTCCGTCTATCGCCCCGAGGTCGACAAGACTTTCTTCTGTTACGGCGGAACGGATCCAGACGAGAAAACGCTGTGGCATGAAGTCGGCGTCTACGATCACAAAACGAAAAAAGTCTCGCGACCGACGATCATTCTCGATAAGAAGACGGACGACGCGCACGACAATCCCGTTATCTCCGTCGACGCCGACGGCTACGTCTGGATCTTCTCGACCTCGCACGGCGTTCCGCGTCCGTCCTTTATCCACAAAAGCGTCCGCCCCTACGACGTTTCCGAATTCGAACGCGTCGACGCGACGAAACTTGTCGACGGCGCTCGCGTTCCTATGACGAACTTCTCATACCTGCAGATTTGGAACGCGCCCGAACGCGGATTCGTCGCCTTCTTTACAACCTACGATCGCAAACTCGTCGCCGACGTCGCGCCCGACTCCAAAGCGCAACGGATTCTCGCCTTCATGACAAGTCCAAACGGCGTCGAATGGAGCGCTTGGCGACCGCTCGCCGCGATAGAGATCGGACATTATCAGAATTCGCGCGTCTACGTCGAGCCCGGTAAGACCGCGACGGACGGCAAGCCCGCCGTTAAACTGGGGACCGCGTTCAATTATCATCCCGCGACCCCAAAGGGCGCGCGCGGCGTCGGACTCAATTGGCGAACGAATATTTACTATATGGAGTCGACAGATTTCGGCGCGACCTGGCATACGATTACAAACGAGCCTCTTGAGATTCCGCTCCTAACCTCGAACTCACCCGCTCTTGTCCGCGATTATGAAGCGGAAAATCTCAACGTGTACATAACGGATCTCAATTATGACGCGCAAGGTCGCCCTATGATAGCGTACGTAACGAGCAAGGGGTTCGAGTCGGGTCCGGAAATGGGCCCGCGCGAATTTTGCGTCGCGCGCTGGACGGGCGAGGCCTGGGAGTACTCCAAAGTAACGGAAGTCGACAATAACTACGAATACGCAATGCTCTATCTGGAAGACGCGGCGAATGGAACGTTGCGACTCGTCGGCTCCTTTGAAGACGGACCGCAGGCGTACAATACGGGCGGCGAAATATCGCAATGGATAAGCCGGGACGGCGGCGCGACGTGGAACAAAGAATTCCAGTTGACGCGCGAAAGCGACGTGAACCAGTGCTTCCCGCGCCGTACGGTCGACGCTAGTCCGGAATTCTACGCAATTTGGGCGGAAGGCAACGGACGTCGACCGTCAAGCTCGGAGATTCGCTTCTCGACGAAAGACGGCGCAGTTTACGAACTGCCGCGCGAAATGAAGGAAGATTGGGAGGCGCCAATTCTTGTTCGCCAAGCCGACGAGGAATGACGGCGCTCAATATTCATCTTTTTTTGTTCTTTCGGGGCGCGTTTGAACGGCCGCGCCCCAATCCGCGCGGCGAATTGATAAGAGTCCATCATGTCCAAACATTTATCTTCATCGTATAGCGCAGTCAAGCGCCGGATCTTTCAGATCGTTGAGACGGCGCAACCGGGCGATATTGTCAGCTTACTCTTCGACTCCTTGATTCTTTTCTTGATCGTCTTCAGTATTGCGACGATCATTCTTCAATCCTATGACGAAATCAACGCGCAGTATGCCGTCCATTTCCTTTACCTAGAACGATTTACAATTATCGTCTTTTCAATCGAATACCTACTTCGACTCTGGACTGCCGATCTCGCCTTTCCGAACTCCAAATACCCTCGATTGCGCTATATTTTTTCCTTTCTAGCGCTCGCCGACCTGGTCGCGATTCTACCTTTTTACCTCCCGTTCGCAAACGCCGACGCGCGATTTTTACGCGTCTTTAGAATGTTGCGACTCTTGAGAATCTTTAAGATCAAAAGATATTTCTCCGCGTTCCAAACCGTATTCGACGTCGTTAAGGATTCCGCGTACCAGCTTGTCGTCTCGCTTTCGGTGTGCGTCTTTATTATCTTCTTATCGGGCATAGTGATGTATACGGTGGAAAACGGCGCGCAGCCCGACGTATTCCCCAACGTGCCAGCCGCCTTATGGTGGGCGGTTAACGCTTTAACCACCGTAGGGTACGGCGACGCCTACCCGATTACGCCCGTCGGCAAGCTGTTCGCTTCAATTTTGAATATTGTTGGCATCGGCGTTATCGCGCTCCCGGCGGGCATTATTTCGGCAGGGTTCCTCAAAGCGTTGGAGAATAAAAGGAATGAACCGGCGCCAGAGCAGAGCGAGGAGCCGCCAAGGGTCTGTCCGCACTGCGGAAAGAGAATTGATTGACAAGGCGGTTAAAAACCAACGCCGACGTTCGCGGTTACGGCGCGGATTGGGCGCAAACGTTCTTGCGCTTGCTGGCGGCTGGGAATCGACGCGTTGACTTCGTATGCGCGCCGCAACCTAAACGATCTTCTCTCGTTTCGCAAGTTCCAAATCATGGCGCAACATATCCTCGACGAGACTCTCGAAGGTATGCTTCGGTCGCCAATTGAGCTGAGCGCGCGCTTTAGAGGCGTCGCCGCAGAGATAGTCGACTTCGGTCGGACGGAAGAACTCGGGCGCGATTTCAACGAGCGTCTTTCCTGATCGGCGATCGATTCCCTTCTCGTCGACGCCTTGTCCTTGCCAAACGAGCTCGTAATCGAGCTTGCGAAAGACAGTTTCAAGAAACTCGCGCGCCGAACGCTGCTCGCCGGTCGCGAGGACGTAATCGTCCGGCTTTTCCTGCTGCAACATAAGGAACATTCCTTCGACGTAATCCTCCGCGTGCCCCCAGTCGCGACGCGCGTCGAGATTACCCATGCGCAATTTCTCCTGCAAACCGCAATGGATGCGCGCGGCGCCGCGCGTTATTTTGCGCGTAACGAAATTCTCGCCGCGCAACGGGCTTTCGTGATTAAAGAGTATCCCATTGCACGCAAAGACGCCGTACGCCTCGCGGTAATTGACCGTCGTCCAGTAGGCGTAGAGTTTGGCGATCGCGTACGGACTGCGCGGCGCAAAGGGCGTCGTCTCGCGCTGCGGTTTTTCTCTGACCGCTCCGAACAGTTCCGACGTCGACGCCTGATAGAAACGCGTCTTCGCCGTTAGGCCGCGCTGTCGAATGCATTCTAGAAGTCGCAACGCGCCGAGCGCGTCCACTTCGCCGGTGTACTCCGGCACGTCGAAGGAAACGCGTACGTCCGACTGCGCCGCAAGATTATAGACCTCGTCCGGCACGTACTCGTCGAATACCCGCATGAGACTTGACGAGTCGGTTAGATCGCCGACGCAGTAGATCAGCTCGGAACCATTCTCCTGCGCGCCCGGCGCGAGATCTGACAGTCGAGACATATTTGACGTCGAGACGCGCCGCGTAAGCGCGCAGACGCGTCGTCCCTCCGACAAGAGTTTACGAATCAAATACGAGCCGTCCTGACCCGTCGCGCCCGTTACCAACGACGTCTTCATATCCCAAGTCCCCATAAAATAAAAATTGGGCGACGAG
>CADCOO010000242.1 GCA_902803085.1 uncultured Planctomycetota bacterium | reverse complement strand
CGTTGACCCGAATTCCGTCTGTTCGTACCCTTCGTCAAAGAGCGCGCCGTCCTCGTCGAGAATGGCGGTTTCTATAAGAGCGCTGAGATCGATTGCCGACATGGTCCCGGCAGACGACGAACCATATTCTCCCATAAGGGAAGCGACGTTCTCTTCAAGAAAAGCCTCTCTGATAAGGGCAACGTCGGAGGCTGGTAAGGAAGCAGAAAGAGCAAGTCGATTTTCAAGATTTTCGACGCGCGCGCAACGCCCTTGGACGCGACGCGGCGTGCGAATCTCATTGTTGAAGAGGGAACGAATAACTGAAACGACTACAAACCAAAAGTTTTTCATATTGCAAATCCCTTAGTATTGCCTCCGTTTTGTATTTTGGCATTATCCCGTTCTTCCTCTGTTCCTACTGAGTCGTCCGCTGACTTTATTGGACGAACGTCCAGGAAAACTGCTGCGCGTCATAGCTGGTAATAATGATCGCCCAAAACCGTTTTGAGCGCCTCCCCCAAGCGGGAACCTTCGCATTATACGCCTTTCTTCTTCCGACTTCAAGCCCACTTCAACAGAAATATTGAAATTGAGACAATTGTGGACTACTAGGAGCGTGTTTTTGGCGACGGGGATTGATAAGGAGGACGCGCGTTTTGACCGGGACGATTATTGCGTTATGCCGTTCAGTCCCGGCGATACCAAGCTATTTCATCGTGGGGAAGGCGCGATCTTAACGTATTACGAATTGGCGACGGCGTCGAGAAATGGAGTAAAAGAGAAAAGCGAAATTCATCAGAATCGAAAAGAGCAGGGCGTTCCAACGCAAAAGAAATATACCCTGACCGACAAGCCAACTCAAAATCTCCGAGACAATCAATCTGGGTTGTGAAGCACGTTCTTCTTATCGTCGATAATGACAAAGCTCCCGAATTTGATCGCGCCGGGATTAACGACGAGGGTTTTGCCCTCGGTTCCGGTCGCGAAGACGTGGGTGTGTCCGGAGCAGACGACGTCGTAATTCTGCGACTCGATCGCGTCGGTCAACAGTTTCCGATCGTCGCCGTGCGTAACGAAGAAGCGCAGTCCGGCCCATTCGAAATCGAGCGCGTTGCGCGCGTGGGTCGCGCCAATCTCATTGAGCGCCTCCGCCAGCGCGTCTCGCTCGAAATCACGATTGCCGAAAACGACGCGACACTGCCAGTCGCTAAGCATTTCAATCGTCTCTGGCTCTTCAATATCGCCGCAATGCAGGATCGATTCGACCCCGTAATTATCAAAGACGCGCAACGCGTGCGCTAGATAGTCTCGTTCGTCGTGAGTGTCGGAAATAATACCCATAAGTTGCATCTCGGCGTCTCCTAGAAAAAAACTCGCGTCAAATCGGACGCGCAACATTAACCAAAAAGATGAAAAATCGCTCGTTCACGTTTGTCTCTCTTTCGAGAAAGGGTATAATAAAGGCGGCTCGTCGATCGGTCGAGAGCGCCCCGCGCGCCACGACGCCGACCGTCGAACTCTTGAACTAGTATATTAGGACGAACGCGCGACGTCAACTTAAAAAAGCCGCGCGCACGTAAATTTGTTGGAAATGAGTTCGCGAACGCTAGCCGCGCGCGGACTGGACGCGGTAATAGTATGAGGACAATATGTCGTTGACGTCTCGTTCGTCGGGCGTTCTCGCGCCGATCTTTTCGCTTCCTGGAACGCGCGATCTCGGCGCGCTAGGATCGCCGACCGCGCAATTCGTCGACTTCTTGCGCCGCGCCGGCCAATCGTGGTTCCAGACGTTGCCCGTCAATCCGATCGACGCGCACGGCTCCCCCTACTCCAGTAGCTCGGCGTTCGCGGGCGAAACGCTCTATCTCGATCTGGAAGATTTCTATCGCGCCGGACTCCTCGATCGGGGCGATTTAGAAACGGCATGGCTCCCGGCGAAGTCGGAGGAGCGCTTCGGCTCGTCGCGCCCTCAACGCGACGCGCGCTCGGAAATAATCGACTACGCGCGCGCGCGCACGACGCCTCCCCAAGCAACGCAAGGCGTTCGATCGCTATCGTTCGAACCAAGGGGGCGCGAAATTCCGCGAGCAAGTGGATCGCTTCCGCGCGGACAATGAATTCTGGCTGCGCGACTATCTCCTCTTTCAGACGGCGTCCGAGGTTTTTCATTCGAAAGATTGGTCGACCTGGCCGCTCGAACTCCGCCGGCGCGATCCAAACGCGCTCGCCGCCTTTGCGCGCGAGAACGCCGACCGAATCGAATTCCTCGAATTTCTTCAGCTCGCGTTCGACCTCCAGTGGCGCGAATTCAAGACGCTTTGTCATGAGAACGGCGTTCGACTCTTCGGCGACGTTCCAATCTACGTCGCCGGCGCAAGCGCCGACGCATGGGCGCGTCCGGAACTCTTTATGATCGATTCGGACGGGCGCGTTTTGCGCGAGTCGGGCGCTCCGGCGGACGATTTCAATCCGAAGGGTCAGCCGTGGAATTCGCCGGTTTATCGCTGGTCGAAACACCGCGCAACCGACTTCGACTGGTGGACTCGACGCATGAAAAAGACGCTCGATCGCTTCGACGTCGTTCGACTCGACCACTTTATCGGGTTCTATAATTACTACAGCTTTCCCGGCAAAGTTAAAGACGCTGGCGCCTGGGAGCGCGAACGCCGCGACGCGTTTGAATTCGTCGGCGGGCGCGAGAGCGACTATGAACCGGGCTGGACGCCCGGTCCGCAAACGACGTTTTTCGACGCGATCTTTAAGACGTGCCCGGTCGAAGCGTTCGTCGCGGAAGATTTGGGCGTAATGAACGACGGCGTGCGCGCGTTGCGCGACAAATACGCGCTGCCGGGAATGAACGTGTTTCAATTCTCGTTCGATAATTTCAAGGGACAAACGCAGAACCCTCTCGATAAATGGCGGGCGAATTCCGTCGGCTATACGGGCACGCACGACGCCGCGCCGATCTTAGGCTGGCTCGACGAAGTGCGGAAATTCGGGGGTCGCCGGTTCAAGTCGCTCGATTACGACGCGATCGCCGACGTTCTGAATCAATACGCGCGCGAATCGGACGCGCCCGCGACAATGCTTCCCCCCTGTTTTGTCGCCAAGCTTCAGCGCGTTCTGGCGACCTTGCGCCTCGACCGTCCGCGCCGCAAAGTTTCCAAAAGCTACTCCTTCGCGCCGGAGTCGATCGCGCGTTTGCGAACGCCGGTCTTGCGCGCGGTCGCCGCGTCGCCCTGTCGGCTGGCAATCTTTCCGATCCAGGACGTTTTCGGTCTGCTCAACGACGCGCGAATCAACTATCCCGGCGTGAAAGACGGGAACTGGACGTGGCGACTCGGCGCAAGCGCGCCAATCGACGAAGTCGCCGGTCTACTGCGCGAAATTACGGAAGAAAGCGGTCGCGCGCCGCAAGATCCAAGCAATAAGGAGACGGTATGAAGACAATCTGCGCCATTATCCTCTTACTATCGCTAACGCTCGCGGGGCCGCGCGCGCTCGTCGCACAGGACGGCGGCGTCGTCTCGAAACTCGAGCTCACGGCGGCGACGGCGGCGGAATTCGATCGTCAGCGCGAGGAATATTTCGACGCGCTCGAATTCTGCAGCGGCTATATCTTCCGCCAGACCGTTATGGCGTCGGAAAAAGACGCGCGCGAAAAGCCGCTCGACGACGACTCCGAGGTCTATTCCGGCTTCTTTGCGAAATCGGGAAAGAATTACCGACTCACGGAGCAGTATCCGAAAAACGGATCGACCGCGGCAGGCGTCAGTTACGATATGGTCGGCAACGATCAGTGCATCGCGATCTTTTACCCGAAACGCACGGCGCTCGACGCGTCGGCGGGCGTTCTCATGCCCCTCGTTCGGGACGAACCGCCGATCGGGGACGTCAACGCGAGCAATTCGACGATCGGGCTCGTCTTTAAGAGTTTCAACGCGTCCCCCCAAGAGGGCGGCGAACCGATCGCGTCGACGCCGATTGTAACGCCGGTCGACGGCGAACGCGTTAAGCTTACGTACAACGGAACGCATCCGGTTCGCGGCAAGTTCGTCAAGACGATTATTGTTCGCGTTCTTAGCAAGAAGAAGAGTCTCGTAGAAGAGATCACGTTCCGATTCTTCGACGCGCAAGATCAGACGACGGCGGTCGCGACGCAACTCGTCGCCGAATGGACCGACGTTCGCGGAACGCAGATTCCAGCGCGCGTGCGAATGATACTCAATATAGCGGAGCCCGCGCGCAAGGCGAAATGGCATGTGAGCGAATGGGACTGCGGCGCGCTCGCTAAGCGGTCGCCGAACGCGGAAGATTTTATTGTCGATATTAAGACGGGTCGCGAACCGAAAGTCAAAATTCACAACCCCGAAGAAGGCGTCGTCGACCTGAACGCGGTTACGCCGGAAGACTGGCGCCAAGGTCCCGTCTTCTTTCGGAACGGATTGCGCGCTAGTCGATAACTACTTTACGACGCGTTATTTTACTGCATGACAAAGGAAAAGATTATGTCGTCAACCAGAACACGAACCCTCTTCGCCGTCGCGTTTGCGCTCGCGACGCTCGTCCTATCCGGTCGATTCATACAAACGCGCGCGGAAGATTGGGGCGTCCCGGAATCCTTCGCCGTCGTCAATCCCGTCGTTCGCTCGGAATACGCCGACGTTCTCTCCCTCGACGGCAAATGGGATTTCACCACCAGCAACGCGTTTTCATTCCAACTAGCGCTCGGCGGCGGCGTCTGGGCCGCGCAGTCTTTCCCAGAAGGAAGCGCAACTCAATTGACCGTGCCCGGAATTTGGGAAGCTCAAGGAATCGGCGAGCCCGGACAGGGTCGAACTTGGGACTGCGTATGGGATTGCGGGCATTGGGATCTGAATTCGCGATACGTCGGTTCCGCGCTCTATCGCACGAAAGTCAATATTCCCGAACGCTGGCAGAGCAAACGCGTATGGCTTAAGATCGGAGGCGTCGCGTCTCAGGCGCGAATTTGGATTAATCGCGAACGCGCCGCATTTTACGAAACGTACTGCGGCGCGCGAAAGTACGACGTTACCGATCTCGTTACGCCCGGCGAAACGGCGGAAATCGTCGCGCTCGTGCGCAACGACGTGCCGGCGCGCATTGGCCTCTACAACGTTAACGAGCGGTTCGGAGGATTCTACCGCTCCGTCGAACTGGAAGCGACTCCCGACGTTTACGTCGACGACGTCTGGGCGATTACGAATCTCCCAAAGAAGACGGTCGAAGCGCGCGTCTACGTTAAAGGCACAAACGAACAGGGCAAACCGTATCCGCAATATATCGACGAACTTTCGCCCAACGAGCGCGAACATTTTTCCGAGCCCCCTCTTTTGGGCATGGCAAGGCCGACTTCTATCGCCGGACTTGAACAACTTGACGTTACGCTCAAAACCGCCGACGGTAAGATCGTCGCAAGTCGTCAAATCAAGAGCCCGAAAACGTCTCCCACGAGTTACGTCTCTCGGGTCGGCGCGTTTACCGTGGAATTGCCGCTCGACGACTGCGAACTCTGGACCCCGGAAAACCCGGTCCTGTATAATCTCGAAGTCGTTCTCCGCGACAAGGACGGAAACGCGATCCACGGCTGGACGCAACGTTACGGCGCGCGCGAGCTCAAAGTCGTCGGAAGGCAGTTTTATCTGAACGGCCAACCGTACTTCTTCCGAGGAGGCGGCGATCATAACTACGACCAAATCAATCTCATAGAGCCGGCGGACCGCAATCGTTTCTTGGAACATATGTCGATCTATAAGACGGCGGGTTTCAACTACATGCGTTTCCACACGCATTCTCCGCTACCGGAATATTTCGAAGCCGCCGACGAAAAAGGAATCCTCCTCCAGCCGGAACTCCCCTACTACCACGACGTGCCGTGCGAGGGTTTTGAGTTCAATCCGGAACGTGAAATGTGGGAGCTCTTTAGAACGAATCGACGCTACGTCTCTTTCGCGACCTACTCCTACGGCAACGAAGGCTATCTCGGCTCGCCGCTCGACGAAAAGATGTACCAATGGGTCAAGCGCTTCGATCGCGAACGCCTCGTGATCCATCAGGACGGCGGTCCCAATAACAAACCGACGATCAATTGCGACTTCACGACGAATCGTCCGAACGGCGCCTCTTTTATTCTGCCGTGGAATCGCGGCGAAATGGATCCGATCGAGGCGCCGGTAATCGCGCACGAATATCTTAATCTCTCCATTAAGATGGATCCGCGCCTCGAATCGCGCTTTACCGGCGTTCGCAAAGCGCCGGTCAGCGCCGACGCGTGGAGTAAGAAGCTAGCCGCCGTCGGCCTCAACGAGGACTGGGGCGACGCGTGCCTCGCCGCTGCGGAAACGTTGCAAGGGATCTACCAGAAACGCGGCCTGGAATCGGCGCGACTCGACCCCGCGTGCGACGGCTACCTCTACTGGTCGCTCGTCGACGCCTCGATTCCGCAAGGCGCCTGCGTCGCCGCGCAAGGGTACCTAAACCCATTCTGGGAACCGCGTAAGCACGGCGTTCAACCGGAAGAATTCGCGCGCTTTAACGGTCCGACCGCGCTCCT
>CADCOO010000241.1 GCA_902803085.1 uncultured Planctomycetota bacterium | reverse complement strand
CCCTGGCGGATTGAGATTACGGATTTCGTTCGTTCGGGCGCGAACGCTCTTTCGATCGAAGTCTACAATACGCTCGGGAATTTCTATCGCAATATTCCGACGCGCTACAACGGCGCGACGGAGTCGGGACTCATCGGCCCGGTCGAGGTTCAGATTGAGTAAGATCGCGTTTCCGAGCGCATGAAAAAGCGCGGCGTTCTCCAGAGAGTGAGAACGCCGCGTTTCTTTTTTTGCGCAAGGGAAACGCTAATCGCTTATTCTAAAAAGAGATCCAGTTCCTCTTCGGAGTCTTGATTGAGATTGAAATTCTCTTGCGGATCGAGGAAGGGCGGTTGGCTCGGCGGGGTCTTTTCCGACGGCGCGGGCGCCGGAACTTCGTCTTTCGGCAGCGGTACGCTCGGTTGCGAAAGGAGCTCGACGAGTCGGCGCTTCGTTTTGCATAGCGTAACGATGCGCGCGAGAATCTCTTCCGGCTTGCCGTTCGAGAGCGCTAGTTTATACTGAGTTACGCCCGTTTTTGTAGCAGGGAGCAATTTAACGCGTTGCGGCTCGCCGGAGAAGGGGGTGGGGGTAAAGAAGACGCCGTCGACGGAATCGAGTCGCTCGGGATTGAGAAAGGTAAAGACGTGAATCGCGCCGAGATGGACGTCGGTAACAATGCGACCGCTAGCGTCCGTTCCCTGGACAACGCCGTCTTTACGAACTCGGTAGCGCACCGTATTGCCGGTGGGAACGACGTGCGGAGGATCTTTGGCGAGCTCGAATTGCCGACCTTCGCGCAATAGCATTACGGGGATTTCAGGCGCGGTCTTTTCGAAGTTGCCAGCTTGCGTGTAGTATTCTTGCCCGTCGGCGAGATCGGTTACTTTAAAAAAGAAGGGAGGATCGATGGCGAGGGACCAGTCGGAACCGGGCGCGTCGATCAGGTTAGGGCGCGCGACGTCGAATCGAGTGGGGTCGGGCTGGCGCCAATCGCGTTCGCGTCGACCGACGACGTTGCGATTCATTTCGGCGTCGATCCAGAGCGGCCATAGTCGTACGATTTCGGCGTCGATCTGCTCGAGAATCGCGCGTTGGGACGGCATAATGGGGAGCGCTTCGAGATCGCAGTCGGCGATTTTGAGGCTTTCGTCGAGGATCGATTCTAGCGCGGGATCGATTCCGGGCGTCGCGGTCGTTTGGGGGGCGACGCCGTTCAAGTTGAGAATATTATCGTCGTGGTTCGGTAGATTAACGGACTCTGGGAGGGGCGCGACCTGCTCGATGGCATTGGAGAAATCGCGAAAGAGCGGCTGTTTGGAGAGCTCTTTCATTTCCTCTTCGTCGATGAACTCGCCGTCGAGTTCGAGTTGCGGCAGTTCGGCGTCGGTCGTTTCGACGTCGCTGGGCGTCGGTTCGAGAACAGGGTCGGGTTGCGGCTCGTCTTTTTGAACGACCTCTTCGGGCAACGTTTCCGTTTCCTCCGCGTTCTTCGTCTGTTCCGGCTCTTCGTCGGTAATAGCGGAGAGTACGAGGGGTTCTCCGGGCGCGGGCGACTCCTGGCAGAGCGCGAGCGCGGACTGGTGCGCGGCGAGCGCGGCGATTACGAGCGCTAGGTAGTGAATTCGCGACATGAAAACCTCTTTCTGACGCGTTGCGTCCGATGATGAGCGCTCCGTAATGAGGGAACGCGGCGTTTAACGGTTAGTTTGCGGATTCGGATCGAACGAGTCCGAGCGCGACGAGTTTCGCGAGCGCTTCGTCTCGTTCGCGGCAACGGGTCAGACCCTGCCAGCTGGGATCGCCGCAAGCGAGGAAGTCGTCGACGGAGGCTGGCAGTTTTCCGGCGGCTGCGAGACGCTGGATCGTCTCCTGTTCGAGTCGGGAGAGGGTTTGCGCGCCGAGAACGTAGTCGGAAAAGGCTTCGTATGCGTTCGGAAAGAGCGGGCGCACGATCTCTTCGCCGATAACCGTCGCGTACTCGCGAATTTCCAGTTGCGCGTGCTCCTCCATGCGCAGACTGAGGAAGTGAAAGAGATTGCGGAGATCGCATTTCCAGTACGCCTCGGTATAGGTCGAGAGGGGCAGATCCTTGCGCGCGATTTCACGCGCGACCCCGCGATTGACACGATCCTGATAGAGCGCTCGCGCCTGCTCGTGGAACGCCCGTTCCGCCTCGCTGAGCGCCGCGCCTTCTTCGATCGGGAAGAACCCGTCGCTACCTTGGCGATTCGACGTCGCCTGGCGCCGCCATTCGTCGGGCGCGAGGGTCTGCGCGGAATCGATCGCGACGGAATACCGGGTCGAGTATTCGTTAATCGAAGCCGTTCGATGCCGCACCCACTGCCGCCACGCGTCCATGGGAACCCGAACGAGCAATTTTACCTCCGCCATTTCAAAGGGCGTCGCATGACGGTGGCGCATGAGATAACGGAGCAACGTCCGATCGTCCGAGACCGACTTCGTACCCGCGCCGTAACTAACCCGCGCCGCCTGAACGATCGCGTCGTCCGATCCCATGACGTCGACCAGACACACGAACCCGTCGTTAAGAACAGGGAATTTCTTCCAACGAAGGCGCTCCACCGCCTCGAGATTGCTCGACATGACCTTTACTCCTGCTTATACGTTGCTCACGGCGAGCGCGCCCGCCGACTATGCGATAAGAATAATCTCTTTGATCGAAATTGTCAAGTATCAGTCTCCACGCAAAGCGACCTGACGAAAGGGGTAGGACCGGTCTTCATACCGCCAGCCGACGGGCGATTACGCACGGGACGTCGACGCGCCGATTGCGTCCCTTCGTGCGAACACGCCTTCTTTCCAAATTCCAATGACGTCGGTATTATTCGTTATGCCGGTTATTCTGCGTTTGCGCAAAAGCGTATCCATTTCGACTCGGCATTTACGGTTACCGCCCTTTGAGAATCTTGCGTCAACCGCGAAATTGAACTACAATGAATTGGTCGTATATTTAGGGGCGTTCTGTGGAGAAAGCCCTAGGAAAAGCGTTTTGCGGGACGGCGACTCAGTCGCAGTCGCGTAAGAAAATCGGGACGGTAAAATGAGCGAGTCAAGTCGTAAAAAAGTCGGGAAGGGAAAACGCGTTTGGCTTTTGGCGTCCGTTGCGTTTCTTATCCTCGTTATAGCGGCGTTTGCGGCGCGATATTATTACAACGAGCGCTCCTTTCATTCCGACGCGCTCGCGGATTGGCACGTCTTTCTCGCCGCAACGAACCACTACCCCGAGAGAATCGTTCCCCTGAAGTACGCGGAGGCCGACGTCGACGAACTTGCGAAGGTTTTTAAATCACTCGGCGTCAAGGACGAGAACATTACGATTCTGAAACCGTCGAACTTTGAGTTTCCCGATAGAATGCCGACGAAAGAGTCGTTGCTCAGGAGTTACGAAAAGTTTATCGCGGGGTTAACGGAACGTTCGGTGGCGTTCGTATTCCTTTCAGGACACGGATGCAGCGAAAAGGGGAAAGACGGTAATGAGATTTCTTACTACGTCCCCTACGATTGCTATTGGGACAAGCTCGACGATAAAAAGATTTCGATCGACATGATGATGGAGAATCTCTCCACCTCTAGGGCGCGTTTTAAATGGCTCTGCGTGGACGCGTGCCGCGATACGATCGAGCGTGGAATTGGCGATAATGAGAGTCTCTCGATCTCCAATGTGCCCGAGGGCGTTCTCGTAACGCAAAGTTGCCAGTCGGGTCAGAAGTCCTACGAAGCGGGCAGACCGAAAGCGCCCTTTAGCAACGGACTTTTTACGCGCGCGCTCATCGACTCTATTCGCGGTCGTTCGCCGCGCGCCGACGTCGATCGCGACGGAGTCGTTACCCTTGGCGAGCTGCGCGACTACGTAACCGATCGCGTGCCGCGCGACGCGCAACGATATTGCAGCGGCGTGCAGAACCCGAGCTTTTCCGCGAAGGACGCTCGATCGTTTGAGCAGTTTGCCCAATATCCCCTCGTCGGCGACGAGAGAATCGCCGAAGTTCCGGAGCAGGTGGCGCAAGCCTTTTACAGACAAGGATTCGTCGTCTTTGGCCAAGCGGAAGCAACGCGCGATGGGGAAAAGTATCGGGAGGCGCTCGGGTATGTCGACAAAGCGTTGGGAATATCCCAAGATAATCAGTATTTCAAGGATCTTAAGGAGTTGATAGAGGGCAAAATCCAGGATAGCGCCAGAGTTTTGCCGACGCCGCCGACGAACCCGCGACCTGGCGACGTTTGGACGATTCCGATCGCCGGGATCGAGGTTCGATTTCACTGGTGTCCGCCGGGCAAATTTACAATGGGAAGCCCTGAAAGCGAAAAGGAACGCGATAGCCAAGAAGATCAGTTTGACGTCAAGCTTACGAATGGATTCTGGATGGCTGAGACGGAGACGACGCAAGCGCTTTGGCGCGCGGCGATGGGAAACAACCCGAGTTGTTATCAAGGGGACGATTTGCCCGTGGAGCAGGTTAGCTGGCTCGACTGCAAAAAGTTTATCGAGGAGATTCAACGATACGCGCCGGACGGCATGACCTTTGGATTGCCCTCAGAAGCGCAATGGGAGTACGCGTGCCGAGCTGGAACGTCGACCGCTTACTCGTGGGGCGACCAGTGGAACGAACAAAATGGGAATAATAACTCGCGAGACGGAACAAAGCCCGTTGGATCCTACTCCTACGCCAATCCCTGGGGGTTGAAGGATATGCACGGCAACGTGTGGGAGTGGTGCGAGGATTGGATGGAGAATTATCCGTCTTGTCGGTCT
>CADCOO010000240.1 GCA_902803085.1 uncultured Planctomycetota bacterium | reverse complement strand
TGCATTGTAATTACCGCATGGGTTAAAGATTGACGTTTAAGCGCGCGAAGCGCGACGCATTATTCAAATTTTCTCATAAAGGCGGGGAGCGCCGTCTCGAAATCGACGCCGTAATTGCGCGCGTTCGGATTGGCTACGGTCGCCTTAATGGAATCGACGGTGAGATCGGCGGCGATCTGGAAGGATTCGGCGATCGAACGTCCTCGCGCGAGCGCGGCGACGGCGGCGCTGGAAAAGAGGTCGCCGGTTCCATGGAAGCGACCGGGAATCTTATCGTGAAAATAAGAGAAGAACTCGTCGGTTCGCGAGTCGTAGGCGACGACGCCGTACCTGCCGGGCTCGTATTCGACGCCGGTGAGCGCCGCGACCTTTGGTCCGAGCGCAGAGAGACGTCTCAGAACGTCCTGCACATAATCTTCCGTATGGCCCGACTCGACGTAAGGAATATGGAGCATAGCGGCGGCTTCGGTCATATTGGGGGCGATGACGTCGGCTTTGGCGCAGAAGAGCGCCATGCGGTCGGCGAACGCCTGATCGAAACGCGCGTACAGCTTGCCGGCGTCGCCGAGCACGGGATCGACGAAGACGAATTCGGCGTTGGCGCGAAAGACGGCGATAAGCTTTTCAATCAATTCCATCTGCCGATAGGAGCCGAGGTAGCCGGTGTAGATTGCGTCGAAAGTAATCCCTTCGGCGCGCCACGCGTCAATCGTCGGCTCAATTTCGTCGGTGAGATCGGCGAAGGTAAAATGTTTGAACATGGTGTGAGTCGACAGCACGGCGGTCGGCAGAACGCAGGCTTCGACCTGCGCCGCCGAAATAACAGGCAACGCGACGGTCAGCGAACATTTTCCGACGTCGGAGACGTCTTGGATCGTTAGGATTCTTTTCATTCTCTTCTCTTATAGGTACAGTTTCGCATTATTACGTCCGGGACGTTCCGTCATTATACCATCTTTTGTCGCGAATGATAGTTCCCGAGTTCTTTCGGCGACGCGTAATTCGCCGCGCGCTTGGTTGACGACCGGCCCGTTCTCTTGTATACTTTACGGTTGCGGTTCTCCTCAGATCGTGAGATTTCGGAAGACAAATCCCCAAAGGACGACGAAAATGCATATTCCCGACAATTACCTGAGCGTTTCGACCTGCGCGACGCTCGCCGTAGCGACGGTTCCTGTCTGGGCGCGCTCAATTAAAACGGTAGCGCGCGACTTTCCGCGCGAGCGCTTCTCCGCGCTCGGCGTCGCCGCCGCGTTCTCTTTTCTCGCTATGATGTTCAACGTGCCGTTGCCGGGCGGCACAACGGGTCACGCGGTCGGCGGCACGTTGCTCGCCGCGCTGTTGGGACCGGAAGCGGCGTGTTTAGCGCTCTCGATCGCGTTGCTCCTGCAAGCGCTCCTCTTCGGCGACGGCGGAATCCTGGCGTTCGGCGCCAATTGCTTTAATATCGCGTTTATTCTTCCCTTCAGCGGGTACTATTCGTACCTCCTATTGCGCCGTCTTTTTGGCGCGCGATCGGGCGTACGCAACTATTTAGCGCTCGGGCTGGGAAGCTATATTGGGCTTAATTTAGCGGCGCTTGCGGCAGGCGTGGAGTTCGGATTGCAACCGATTTTATTCCACGACGCCTCGGGGCAGGCGCTCTATTGCCCGTACCCGATCGGGGTTGCGGTTTCGGCGATGGCGCTTGGTCATTTGACGCTCTTTGGTCTTGCTGAGGTCGTCTTTACGCTTGCGGCGTTCGTCTTTATTGAGCGTACGTCGCCGCAATTTGCGACGAATCCGGCGTTGACGCAGACGGACGACGCGTCCTCGCCGAAACGTTCGCGCTTTAACGCGATCTATCTTGGAATTGCGCTTCTCGTTATCGCGACGCCCCTCGGCTTGCTCGCGGACGGCACGGCGTGGGGCGAGTGGGGCGCGGACGAAATCGCGGACGTCGTCGTCGACGGTCAGGCGCTTGGCTATACGCCTGAAAAGATGACGACCGGCTTTCAGTGGAACGCGCTCGTACCCGACTATTCCGCGCCCGGGCTTCCCGAATGGCTCAGCTATATCCTGTCGGCGGTTGCGGGCGTTGCGTGCTCGATTATTCTCTTTAAACTCTTCGCGCTCTGCTTTCCTCGTCGGAAGTCGTTGTAACTTATGACCGATCGCCTCCCCGAATGGCTGACGAACTCGGACGCGTTTGAGCCTCCGAAAGATCGCGGGGCGTTTCTGCGCAAGAGCGCGGACGCGCTTGCGTTCGTTCTGCGTAGCGCGCGCTATACGCCGGAGAAAGGCGGAATTTTTCACTTTTCGCCGCCGGTTAAATTAGCGCTGGCGTCGTCGCTCGTTTTTTTCATTTCGGCGTCGAGCAATTTTGCGTTCGTCGCGGTAACGGGCGTCGTTTTGCTGGCGTATCTAGCGACGCTTGACGGTCGGCGCATCTTGCGGATCGTAACGCCGCCGTTAGAAGCGTTTTTAGCGTCGCTCCTTATTTTAGCGCCGTCCCTGCTGTGGGGTCAGACGCGCGCGTTTTGGGTCGTTCCGATTAAGACGTTGGCGACGACGACGGTTCTCTCCCTCTTGGCGCATTCGATGAACTGGAATCGTTTTACCTGCGCCTTTAAGTCCTTTGGTCTGCCGAACGCGCTGATTTTCATTTTCGATCTAACGCTCAAGTACGTCGTCGTCTTTAGCGAAATCTGCCTGGAGACGTTCGACGCGTTGCGTCTGCGCTCGGTCGGTCGCAATCGCGCGAAGGCGCGCTCGCTCGGCGCAATTGCGGGGCTGACCTTTCTGCGCGCGCAAGACGCTGCGAGGGAGCAGTTTGACGCGATGACCTGCAGATGTTTCTCCGGGGTCTATCGTCGCTATCGCGCGCCCTTTAGAGTGATCGACGCGTTCGGAATCGCTATTATCCTCGGCGCGTTGTGCGCGTACGTATACTTTGAGAGGTTCGCTCATGTTTGAACTGAGAAACGCGTCCTTTTCCTACGACGGCGAAACGCCGACGTTGCGCGCGCTGAATTTTATGATCGGTCGGGGCGAGTCGGTCGCGATTACCGGGGACAACGGTTGCGGCAAGACGACGCTGTTGCGCGCGCTCAACGGTCTGCTCGCGCCAATTGCCGGAGAATACTTGTTCGACGGCGCGCGAATCGATAAGAAGGCGTTGGCGAACGCGAGCTTTGCGAAGACGTTTCATCGTCGGGTCGGGTTCGTCTTTCAAAACGCGGACGCGCAATTGTTCTGCGGGAGCGTTGAGGACGAGATCGCGTTCGGGCCGCGTCAGTTGGATGTGGAGGAGTCGGAGTCGCGCCGTCGGGTCGACGACTGCATTTCGCTAATGGGAATCGAAGCGTTGCGCTATCGTGCGCCGTACGCGCTTTCGGGGGGCGAGAAGCGCAAGGTCGCGTTCGCTGCGGTTCTTGCGCTCAATCCGGACGCGCTCGTTATGGACGAGCCGCTGGAGAATCTCGACGCGTCGGGGCGGGCGCTCATTCTCGATCTGTGCCGTTCTCTGAAGGCGGCGGGGAAGACGCTGATCTTTGCGACGCACAACGAGTCATTCGTCGCGGAGATCGCCGACCGGAGAATTCGACTTGCGCAAGGGGAAGTTGCGGGAATCGAAAACGTCGAACGGTAGCTTAGATTGAGACGAGATGGAATACGACGAAACGATTATTTTAAAGAACGGCGGAGCGTGCCGACTGCGCAACGGAACGGAAAAGGACGGCGCGTTGGCGCTGGCGAATTATATCCTGACGCACGAGCAGACGGATTATCTCCTCACGTACCCGGACGAAAATATCATGACGGGGGAGCGCGAGTCGCAATTTCTGAAGGAGAGGGCTGAGAGCGCCGACGAAATTGAACTCCTTGCCGAAGTCGAGGGCGTCGTCGTTGGACTGGCGGGCGTCAGTCGCGTCGGGACGGCGGAGAAGGTTCGCCGTCGAGCGGAGTTTGGGATTAGCGTCGATAAGAACTACTGGGGCTTGGGGATCGGTCGCGCGCTGACGAGAGCGTGCGTTGCAAGCGCGCGGCGCGCGGGGTACGCGCAGTTGGAGTTGGCGGTCGTCGCGGAGAACGAGGCGGCGATCGCGCTCTATCGTAGCGAGGGATTTGTCGAATACGGTCGGAATCCGAAAGGGTTCTATTCCCGATATTCCGGCTGGCAGGAGCTCGTTCTCATGCGCTTAGAATTGAGATAGTCTCAGCGCGAAGCGCCCCGCTGAAGTCGGTTGGGCGGGTTTTCATCCCCGCCGCTACGTGCGACTGGAAGAGAAATGATTTGGAACAATGAAGAGCGAATTAGTTTTATACGTTCACGGCAAAGGGGGTAGCGCCTCGGAGAGCGAGCATTACAAGCCCCTATTTCCCAACGCCAACGTCGTCGGGCTCAATTACCAGTCGCAAACGCCGTGGGAAGCTGGCAAGGAGATTCACGACGTCGTCGTCGGCATGGCGGCGGAATACGAGAGAATCGTTCTCATCGCCAATAGTATCGGAGCCTTCTTCTGTATGAACGCTGAAATCGACGCGCTCGTTCACCAGGCGTACTTTATCTCCCCGATCGTCGATATGGAAAGACTGATTCTCGATATGCTAGCGTGGTCGAACGCGTCGGAAGAAGAACTGCAAAAGCGCGGCGTTATCCCGACGTCATTCGGTGAAGATCTCTCTTGGGACTACCTCTGCTACGTGAGAGAGCATCCCGTCGAATGGCGCGCGCCAACGGAAATCCTCTACGGACGCCGCGATAATCTAACGTCCTACGAGGCGATAGCCAAGTTCGCAACGGAGCATAACGCGCGTCTGACCGTTATGGAAGACGGCGAGCATTGGTTTCATACCGAAGAGCAAATGAAATTTGTGGACGCGTGGATTCGAGGTTAGGCGCTGTGCGAAGAGGGGCGCTTCGCGCGGAGATTACTCGCGTTTAACGCCAGCGAGTTCAAACACAAGGTAGTCGCTAAGCAAACGTCGTCGCCTCCGTAGGTTGATTGGGTAGGGTAAGAATACGCTCGTAATCTTGCCCGTTAGCCGCGTTTGCTAGTCCCAGATCATAGTTCGCTTGCAAATTAAGCCAAAACTCCGGTCCCGTTCCGAAAAACTTACCGAGCCGAATAGCGGTATCTGCCGTAATCGATCGTTTGCCCTGCACAATACTATTGATTCGCGTTGCGGGAATAAGCGTACTAATCGCCAATTTATTCTGACTAACGCCAAGAGGAATGAGGAACTCCTCGAGAAGAATCTCGCCGGGGTGTATCAGATTAGTTGAACGCATGAACGATCCTTTCAATGATAGTCGACTATTTCCACGTCCCAAGCATCGCCGTCGTCCCAACGAAAGCAGACGCGCTGCTGATCGTTGATCCGAATACTATACTGCCCGGCGCGATCGCCTCGGAGTTTTTCCAGCCGATTGTTCGGAGGAATTAAAAGCGCTTTCAAGTTGACCGCCGCATTGAGCATGTCAAGCTTGCGTAGCGCGACCCTTGCAAAACTCTGGAAACATTATTCCTCGCCGATTAACTCATACTCACGCGCATGCTTTTGCGCCCATATTTCAGCGTAGGACGCTTTGTAAACGCGGAGTTTGACAGGGCAGTCGTCAAAAGCTTCGTCATCAATTTCCACGACGCTCTTCGGTATGACGAGAGACGTTAACGCGGAACAACCGGCGAACGCCCACGCAAGAATTCCCTCGACGCTTTCCGGTATGACGACGTTTGTTAGTGAAGAACAGTTGGTAAAGCTATAACCGATTCTTTTGACGCCTTCGGGAATAACGACGCTTGACAATGAAGAACAGCCAGAAAAAATTCCCCAAATCCAATAATCCCAGATATCCTTGACGCACTGAGGAATAACGACGCTGGTTAGAGAAACGCAGTCGCTAAAAATGGAGTCGCCGAGTTTATTAACGCTTTCAGGAATAACGACGCTAGTTAGCGAGTCGCAAGCGGAAAAAGCGTTCCTGCCGATTATTTCGACGCTTTCTGGAATAGAAACGTTAGTTAGCGACGTGCAAGCGTGAAAAGCCCATGCGCCGATTTCCTTGATCGTTCCGCCAAGGACGACGTTTGTTAGCGAAGAACACTTGTCAAACGCCTGAACGCCGATTCTCTCGACTCTCGGAGGGACAACGACGCTTTTTAACGCAGAACACTCATAAAACGCCGCGTGTGGAATTTCCTTGATTTGTTGGGAAATGACGACTTTAGTCAATGAGCGACAGCAGGCAAACGCTTCTTCGCCGACAGCCTGGACGCTTTCGGGCATGGCAATTTCTGTCAGTTGAGAACAGTCCGAAAACGCCATTTTTCCGATTTTCATGAGCGTTCCAGGAAGAACGACGTTCTTTAGCGAGGAACACTCATAAAACGCCTTGTCCCAGATTCTCTCGACGCCTTCAGGGATAACTATCTTCGTTAATGAGGAACAGTTTGAAAACGCCCTGTCTCCGATCTTTTTGACGCCATTGGGAAGAACGACAGTCTTTAGAGACGAACATCCGTAAAACGCTTTTTTCCCAATACTAACAACCTTCATTCCATCAATAGTTTCGGGAACGATAAGTTCTTGGATCGCGTCGAGCGAGTACTTGTCGACGCTCGTAATCTCGACGCCGCCACGAAACTTCTGGATTGAGTATATTTCCTCCATTATGTCCGTTTTTGAGTCATGGTAATTGTCGTTCATCGTCGACGTCCTTTCGATTAGAAATGGATTTGGCTCCTAAGACGTAGGAGCCAAATCATACGTACTCATGTGAAGCCGCCCATGGCGGCGGGGACGACTCCATGAGCGGGTAGCTACACGAGTGGACTATTCGTGCAAATTGGCAATCTGCTCTTCCGATAGCGCCCAGGTAAAGATTCTCGCTCTGGCAATTTTACCGGCGAAGTAGAATTCTCCGCATCCTCCTCCGCCGAGATCGGAGCCGATGCAGAAGGCTTGTTCGCTTTCGTTCGTCGGGTGCGTCATCCTACCGGGCTTGTGGGCTCGCGCGACTTCTTTGCCGTCGAGATAGAGGACGACGTCCTGGCCGTCGTAGGTTCCAAAGGCGTCGTAGTATTCCTTTTTGGGCTCAATTGGTACGGAGACGACGACGTACTGGCCGTCCACGCTGACCCAGAATTGCAGCGTCTTGTCTTTTCCGTTGAGCTCGTAACTCACGCCGGTTCCTTGCGTATTGGCGAAGGGGTCGGAAATCGTTTCAGGGAACTTATCAAATTGGAACTTAACCGCGAAGGTTCCTTCCGCCTTGATCTTGCGATAGTCGCGCGAGGCGAACTGAACTTTAAGGAACTGATCGCGTCCGTTAAAGGTCGCGACGTCCGTTCCGCCGAGCGAGGCGTCTTTGTCGATTACGACCGCGCCGAAATCTTGGATCGCCTGGCCGAACTTGGCGCTATTGACCGGCTTGCCGTCGACGAACTGGACGTTGAGGAAGTTCGCTTCAGGCTTCTGCGCGGTTCGATCGACGTTTTCAACTTCCGCTTTCGGGGTCGTGAACTCGGTTTCGAGCGCTTTCTCGCTCTCCTTAAAGAATGGACTGAGCGCGACGACGCGCGCGCGATAGGTCGTCGTCGGTTCGAGCTCTTCAACGACGGCGTTCATCGTTTCCGGCTGCGGCTTGAAATAGTATTCTGACCAGAAGTAACGAGCGCCCGCGCCTTCCCAACTCGTTTGATCGGCTTCGACGACCTTCTTCGTAAGCTCGACGCGGTAGCTGTGAACGACGTCCTTGCACGTCGCCTGCTTAAAGCTGAGCTTGACGGTTTCTTCGTCAAGAACCTCCGGGGCGTCGAGTTTGGCGTCGACGGGCCATTCCGGCTTGCTCGACGTAAGGTAGCGTTCGTCCGTATAGAGATAGTCCTTAACCGCGCCCGGCTTAGCAACGTAATAGACGAGATCGAAGAAGGAATTGCTAACGAGATCGTACGGCTTGAGGGTAACGCTATTGTCCTTGCGAACTTCCACGACGTACATTTGCGCCGCGTTCGTATAGCCTTGCGGGAACTTATTATACTTACCCCCTTCGCCGCCCATTTCGAAATAGCTTAACGTGCCGGTTCCGAACGCGGTGAAGTTCCCCTGCCATGCGGAACGCGGGTCGTTAATCGGGTAGTGGGAGTGTCCTGAGAAGTTAATAACGCGCGGATAGCGTTGGAGTATTTCGTAAAGATCGACGGTACCCCAGTTGTCTTCGCCGCGACTGCCGTACACGGTCGGGGTAATATGATAATGCTGGAAGGTAAAGATCGGCTTGTCGGGATCGGCGGCGTTCGCTTTCTCCAACTCCTTACGATACCACGACATTGCGTACAGGAAATCTCCGTTGCCGCACGACCCTCGTTCCGGCGAAAGCGCAATGAACTTAAAACCGTTGACGTCGTACGTCTTATTGGAGTCGCGTTCAAAGATTTCTTCCCAACGCGGCTTTGTGCCGGCGATGAACTCGTGATTTCCCATGCAGAGAATCGTTTCCGTTCCCTGCTTGATTCCCTCGTCCATGACCTTCTTAAAGAGGAGCAGCTCGTCGTCCCAACCGTGGTCGGAGACGTCGCCTGCGACGAGCATGGCGTCGAAGTTTTTGTACGACTGTTCGGCGGAATAGTCGTACATGAATTTCATAGCGCGTCTGAATCGATCGACCTCCTGCGCTTGAGGCGAGACTTTAAAGTGAACGTCGCTTAACGCGGAGAAACGCAGAACGACGGGATTGTCGGCGTCGGCGCCCGCTTCGTATTGCGCAAAGAGTCGAGCCGGCAAGCACATGAGCGTGGCGGCGGACGCGCCGCTTGCGAGGAACGCGCGGCGAGAGACTGAATTCGACGGAGAAGAGCTCATGAATGAAAATCCTTTCGCAATTGCGGCGATTAACGCCGACTTTAATCAATGAAAGGCTTGGCGTCGACGCGTTCGGCGTTGGATTATCTGCGACGAAGCGTCGACGCAAGTCGAGTAATTCTAATTAGCGTATGTTAATGCAAATTGGCGATCTGTTCCGGCGTAAGCGCCCAGGTGTAGATTCGCGCGCGCGCGATCTTACCGGCGAAGAAGGAGCCTCCGACGCCACCGTCCGAAATATCGGAACCTATGCAGAAGGCTTGCACGCTCGGATCGGACGGGTGCGTTATTATGCCGGACTTGGCGCTCCTTGCGACCTCTTTGCCGTTGAGATAAAGAACGACGTTTTGCCCGTCGTAGGTTCCAAAGGCGTCGTAGTAGTCCTTGCCCGGTTCAATCGGCGTGGAGACGATTTCATACTTTCCGTTGACGCAAACCCAGAATTCAAGGGTCTTGCTCTGACCGTTGAGTTCGAAACAAACGCCGGCTCCCTGCGTATTGGCGAAAGGATCGCAGCTGCTTTTGGGAAACGCGTCGAATTGGAATTTCAGAGCGAAGGTTCCACGCGCCGCGATCTTGCGATATTCTTTCGACGTGAATTGAACCTTGAGGAACTGATCGCGTCCGTTAAAGGTCGCCGCTTGAGCGCCGTCGAGCGCGGGATCCGCTTTAATCTGCGGCGCGCCGAACGTTTGAACTTCTTGAATCTTGCCGTCGACCGCAGGGCTATTGACCGGCTTGCCGTCGACGAATTGGACGTCGAGGAAATTGGCGTTGGGCTTCGGCGCGGTTTTATCGGCGGCGTAAGGATCTTTCGGGGTGGTAAACTCCGTTTCAAGCGCCTTTTCACTTTCCTTAAAGAAGGGACTGAGCGCCACGACGCGCGCGCGATAGGTCGTTGATCCCTCGAGCCCTTCGAGGAGGATTTTCATCGTTTCCGGTTGCGGCTTGAAGTAGTATTCGGACCAGAAGTATCGCGCGCCCGCGCCTTCCCAACTCGTCTTGCCGTCTTCCGTAATCTTCTTGGTAAGCTCGACGCGATAGCTGTGAACGACGTCTTTGCACGTCGCCTGCTTAAAGCTGATTTTAGCGGTTTCGTCGTCGATAACTTCCGGCGCGTCGATCTTGGCGCCTTCGGTCCATTCCGGTTTGCTCGTCGTAACGTAGCGCGCGTCGGTATAGAGGTATTTGTCGATAGCGCCCGGTTGCGCGATATGATAGACGACGTCGAAGAAGGAAGCGCTAATCAGATCGTACGGCTTGAGGGTAACGCTATTGTCTTTGCGAACTTCCACGACGTAAAGTTGCGCCGCGTTCCTATG
>CADCOO010000239.1 GCA_902803085.1 uncultured Planctomycetota bacterium | reverse complement strand
TCTCCTGTTCGAGGAATTTGCGATAGACCGGGCTGGCATTCTTTTCGACCTCGTAGGCGTTGGCTGCGCGCGCCTTCGCGGCGTCGACCGCCGCCTGTTTTTTAGCGAGGGTCGCGGCGTCGGCGTCAGCGCGGTTCGCGCGAACGAGCGCAAGTTGAGCGAGTCGCAGTTCCTCGCCGCTTGCACGCCGCTCAGCAGCGAATCGCTCCTTTTCTTCTGCCGTCATGCCGTCGGTCGCGGCGATTTTAGCGCGATTCATAATATCCAGGAAGCCCTGCGCGCGCGACGCCTCCATAACGTTAAAGATTTCCGCATTGAGCGCGCCCTGTTCGACGTCGGGCGCCGTCTCGAGTTCGTCGCAGAGCCAGGACGCTTTCGTTACGTAGAGATAGTAGTAGGCGGCAAATTGCACGGCGCTGTCGTGCGCGTCGACGCTAACGACGCGTCGAATCGCGTTCGCGCACGCGATCGCCTTATCGAGGAGCGCGAACGCGTCGGAAGTTTTGCCCCGTGCGCGCGCCAGGCGCGCCTGACCGTAATAGAGATCGACGAAGAGCGCGTTCGCAGCTCGAATCTCCGTATACTTCTTCTCCGCCGTCGCGAAATTCTTCTCCGCCTTGTCGAGCTCGCCGCGTTCAAACGCGATCTCGCCGGCAAGGCACGCGACCAAGCCTTCGTACTGAAGATTAGTCGATTCCTGCAAATCGAGAATGCGACGCGCTTCCACAATGTCGCGACTCGCTTGCTCAACGCGCGCGGGGTCCTTCGACTTGAGTTCCGCGCTCGCGCGCAGGCGAAGCGTCTCGATCATAAAGGACTTCTCGCCGTATCCGTTCTCTTTGATCGTTTCAACGTTCCCATCGTACTGTTTGAACGCGGCGGCGAAATTACCCTTCTTTACCTCAATTGCGGCTCGAACATTATTCTCAAAGACAATTTGAATCTTGAAAATCTTATCCCAAATCGCCTCGCGCTCCGCTCGCTCCTCTTCCGTCAGCCAGTCGACCTTGCCGTCCTTTATAACAAACGGCTTATTCGTCGACGAATCGACAAAGTACCCGGCGTGGACGGCGAGCGGGTTCCGTCCAAAGACGCGCGCGCGATCAGTACTACGCAGGTAATTAAAGACTTCGCGTTTCATATTTTCTGCGGAATCCAATTCCGCGCTCGCGTCTTCGTAACGCAGGCAACGACTGTGAATCTGGGCAAGTCGAATATGGTTAGCAACTTGCTTGCCGAACGCCCATTCGAGTTGACGGACGCGCGCATTCGCTTGCGTTTTCTGGCGCTGATAGTCGGCGAGGGTTACCCATTGCTGGTTAATCATGACATACTGGCGCGACGGATCGTACTGAAGCTGAGCGTTCTTCGGATACTTCGCGTTGAAATCCTTGAGCGCGTCAGCGTATTGCGGGAGAGCTTTAAAGAGTTCGATCGCCTTTTCCAAATCCCTTTGCGCGTCGTAATCGCGACCTTCGAAGAATTCGGCAAGCGCTTTATTCGACGTCATTTCCGCAACGAGAAGACGCGCGGTTTCCGTTTCAACCTCCTCCGTCTGACCGTATTGCGCTAAGATTTCCTGATACGCCTGCAAGCACGCGTCAATATGCTCCTTCGCTTCGCTGAAGCGAAACTGCGCGAGATAGAAACGCGCCAGGTACTCGTCGGTCAACGGCAAAACCGCGCGCGCGGCGGCGCGTAGACTCGAATCGGTTACGTTCCCGCGCGCGCTCTTCGCTTCCAGGAAATTATCGAGCGCACGCTCGGAATCCCCGGCGATCATGGCGCGAATTGCGAAATTCTCGAGCCAGTTCGCGTACTGCAACGGCGAACGTTGCGCGAGATACGCTTGCGCGTTCGCCTTTGCTTTTTGCAAATACTCTTCTCCAAGTCGACGGGTCTCTTCGCGTTTGGCAAGTTCAAATCCGTAACGCGCGAGGACGAGTTGCGCGACGACGCTCCGACGATAATCGACTGCGTCTTGATAGGCGTTAGCGGCGCTCGGACTCTCCGACGCGTTCGCTACTGCCGCGACGATCGCGCCGCGCGCTTTCAGCTCGTCGTACGTCGCTTTATCGACGTCCCAAAGCGCCTCGACCGCGAGTTGAATCTTCTCCTCTTCTTTGAGGGCGTCGAGATTTGGATTGACGCCTCGGAGAACCCTGGTTATGAAAGCGCTCTTCAATTGATCCTGGGTTATTCCTCCTTGCTCGTTGGCAGGATAAAGCTCTTCGAGCTTGTGCGCTCGCGAGTATTGCGCCTGGTACAGCGCCGTCATTTCGTAGAGATTGACGTTCACGCCCGTCGCCGACTCCTCCGGCGAAAAATTAATTTCCTCCGCGACTGAACTACCGTCGAAACCGTAGTACGAATCGTCGCCATAGTAGTCGCCGTAAGAAGCGCCCGCGTAATCTTGAGCCATGCTAATGTAGCTGCCGGCATATGGAATCGCGCCAAAGTTGCCGCTGGCGATATCCTGGGCGAGATTGATATACCCGCCTGCGTAAGGAATCGAGCCCCAGTTCC
>CADCOO010000238.1 GCA_902803085.1 uncultured Planctomycetota bacterium | reverse complement strand
TCAGCGGCCTCAGCCGGAGCGGCAACGGAATCTTCAGCCGTAGCGACATTTTGCGCGTCGTCAGCCGGAGCGGCGGCTTCTTCTTGAGCGAACGTGTAAGAAGCGGAAACGACTAGCGCCAACGCCGCCATCAAGCTCAGAAACTTTTTCATGGAAACTCTCCTAAAGGGGGATTGCGGGCGCCGATCTCTGATTCTTTCACAATAATAGCAATCAAAGCGTCGCCTATTTTACTACAATAAGGAAATCCTCCGTGGATTCCCTTGACTTTCCATTAAATATAACACGCCCAGATTTGTTGTCAAGAAAAATCCCTTTAAATTGGCTACATTTTAGAAATTCTCCACCGTATCTATCCTGTTTTTTAAACATAATCGACACAACCTTCACAATCAATCCATTATTTTGTCGCCGCAAAATGAAGAAAGAGTCGGCAGTTCGCGTATCATGCTCAATTCTAACGTAAAAAGGCGCGCGAAACGTCGTCGTTTCGCGCGCCTTTCCTCGAAGATTATCGAGGTCTCGACGTCATTCTATTTCGCACGAGTTCTCTTCCGCAATTCCCAACGCGCTGAAATACGCCGCTTCCCAAGACCAACCGTTCGGCTCGTTCACAACTTCGATCGTCGTTTCTTTACCGGCGAATTTACCGAGCGGAACCTCGATCCAACGCCAACCGTCCGAGTCGACCGTCTCCTTCGATATCGTATCCTCAAAGAGGGTTTCGCCGTTTGCCACGACGCGTAGCGCGTAATCCCCTATTTGACTGCCGTCCCCGTTCAAATGGTGCGAAACGCGCATATAAAGCGTCGACGACTTCGTAGGAACAACCGTCTTCGATAGAATCGCGCCGACCTCGCGCGACTCGGGATGCGTCATAAAAACGTTCGAGCGTCCGCGATATTCCTGACGGTAGCCAGGGTTCATATCGGGCCCCATGTGGGAAACGACGAACCCGTCCATGAACTTTTCAAGCGCGGCTTCGTCGGTATATTCGCGGAACTTGATCTGTTCCATTTCTTCTTCCGTAAAGAATCCGGCTTCTCCTTCGAGCGGCTTGTCGGTCGGATTCGCGCAACTCGTCAGCGCGCTAGGGACGATCGCCGTACGCGGAATGTAGAACCATTTTTCGCCGTTCTCTTCCTTGACGAACCCGCCTTCCTTAACGACCGCCTGCGTCGCAAGGCTTTCGCAAACGTCCAAAAGCGCCGGGAAATTGTACGCCGTGTGGCTGAAGACGCGCGTCTCGTCAAGTTCTTGCGAAAAACGCGCCGGCAGCGCGGAAAAGCCGAGCGTCGTAAAGAGAACGCCGCCCGCGCTCGAAGGATTGCAGTCGGAATCCTGACCGCAACGCGTTGAAATTACGATCGTCTTATCGAGATCGCCGTCGCCGTACAGCAAGCCGACGAGAATATATGCCCCGTTGATTTTAACGTCGATGTTAAAATCGCTCGTTGGTCCGCTGCAGGACCACTTACGGTATTCCGGATTCAGTTGATATTTCTCATTGATCTTATTCCAGCACGCTTCCCAATCGTCCGGCAGTTCGCGTTTCCAGTTGAGAACGTCTCGAACCATCTCCGCATAGCCTGACTCGCTCGGGATCGCTTCCAACGCCTTCTCGATAATCTTAACGACGTCCGACTCAAAGAACGCCTCCGCATACAGCGCGCCGACGAACTGGCCCGCGTACATCCCGTCGCCATAATTCATGAGACGACCGAATTTCTCCCCCATACGAACCGCGTTGTTCGGAAGACCGGGAGAAATCAGACCGGAGAAATCGGACTCGATCTGATAATCGATGTCGTCCGCGCAATGGCTGAATTCCGGGCGACTCGAATTCGGCGGCGCAATCCCGCAACGAAGATTTTTGCGTCCGCAAACGTTCGCGTGCCACAACGCGTAACCGCTATTGGCAAAGTCAATCCCCGCTTGGCGGATCGAAACGTCCAGACCATGCTCTTCCATGGAGCGCAAGAACGTCATTTCCACGTAGAGATCGTCCTGACCGAACGCGTTGTTGATCATATCGGGCGTCCACTTTGGCATGTCGCCCTCGGGAATAATCCTACCGCAGTATCGGAATTCCGTCGGAGCGCCCCAGCATACGCCGGCGATCTGTCCGATCCATCCGCCTTTCATTTTATCGCGGTATTCCGCAACGGAAATCTTCCGATAGTTCTTGCCGTCGAGCACGACGTCTTCCGAATACGCGCGCGTCGCGCAAAACGCGCTTATAACGGCGAGCGCCGCCAATACTACTCTGAAATTGTGTCTTGTCATTCGTTCACCTTTCTTGTAACGACGTCTGTAGCGGCGTCGAAAACGTCGCCGCAGCTAACGCGCATTATAATCTTTCCAACACTCAATGCAATCAAAAGAGGGGCAAGAATCGAAAAAGACGCGAATCCCGCCGCAACGGAACTCGCGTCAATGATCGTGTGAAAAGCGTCCAAATCTTACTACAAATTACGGACGATCGTTTGCTCGCGACTCGGTCCGACGGAAACGATCGAGACCGGCTTGCCGACGACTTGGGAAAGACGTTCGAGGTAGTTCTTCGCGTTCGTCGGCAGGTCGTCGTACGAAGTTACGCCGTCGATTTCCTCGCTCCAGCCGGGCAACGTCTCGTAAATTGGCACGACGCGCGCCAGGTCGTCGACGTCGCTCGGGAAATAGGTAATCCGTTTGCCGTCGAGCTCGTACGCGACGCAAATATTAACTTCTTCGAATCCGCTCAAAACGTCGAGCAACATGACGGAAAGCTCCGTCGCGCCGCCAAGTCGGCTCGTATAGCGAGCGGCGACCGCGTCGAACCATCCGCAACGACGCGGACGCCTCGTGACCGTGCCGTACTCGTTGCCGCGATCGCGAATGCGCTGACCGACGTCGTTCTTTAATTCCGTCGGGAAAGGTCCGCCTCCGACGCGCGTCGTATACGCCTTAACGATTCCAACGACGCGCTTAATAAAGGTTGCCGGCAAGCCGGAACCAGCAATCACGCCGACCCCGGAACTATTGCTGCTCGTGACGTACGGGAACGTGCCGTAGTCGACGTCGAGTAGCGACCCTTGCGCGCCTTCGAGCAGCATTTTCTTATTAGCGTCGACCGCGTCTAACAGATAGTTCACGACGTCGCCGACGAACGGCTTCAGACGTTCGGCATACGACGTATAATCGGCGACGATCTTCTCGGCGTCGAGAGGCTTGACGGTCTCGCGAACCTCGTCGGTCGGCGCCATTCCAGGTAGAGAACGGTTCTTTAACGCGCAAATCTTGCGTACCTTCTCCGGAAAATCCGGTCGATAAAGGTCGCCGATCCGAATCGCGGTCGAGCGTCCGACCTTGTCGCGATAGCACGGTCCAATGCCGCGCATCGTCGTGCCGATCGCTTCCGAACGGACGCCGGAATCGTTCATGAGACGGTCTTCTTCCTTGTGCCACGGGAAGATCACGTGCGCGCGATCGCTAATGAGCAAATTCTTCTCGATCTCGACGCCGGAGTCTCGCAAACGTTCGATCTCGCCGAGAATCGCTTCGGGATCGACGACGACGCCGCTTGCAACGACCGACTTCACTTCAGGACGAAAAATGCCGCTCGGAATAAGCGAAAGCTTGTATTTAACGCCGCCAAACACCACGGTGTGTCCGGCGTTCGCGCCGCCCTGGTAACGAACGACAATATCGCTCTGGGCGGTCAATAAATCGACGATCTTACCCTTCGCCTCGTCGCCCCACTGCAAACCAATAACGCAAGTCGCTGACATCTTCAAACCTTACTATTAATTATTTCGGTAACGTCGCCGCCGCTACGAACGACGCGCGCAAAAATTCTATTATAGCGTCGCCGGTGGGAAAGAAAAGCCCCGCCGGTCGCGCGACTAGTTCGGCGTGTCCAAATACGGATCCTGCCCCATGCCGCGCTGCATCTTTTTACGTTCTTTTTCGTAATAGAGCATCGTTTTTCGACTGCGATAGCTCTTCTTCTCGACCTTTTTCTGAGCGCGATAGAACATTTTGATCTTTTCTGGATGTTCCTTATCTGGGTCTTCCTGCGCCTTCGCTTTGATCTTATCGGCTTTCTTTGGACCGTACGCTTTCTCGAGAATTTCGTCCTCAAGGGAGAGATACTGACGATAACTGCCGGGGTCGCCCTGACGACCGCAACGTCCGATAAGCTGTCGGTCGATTCGCGCCGACTCGTGAAGCTCCGTACAAATTACGTCGAGTCCGCCGATCTCGAGGACTTCCGGAGGCAACTTGATGTCCGTACCGCGCCCCGCCATGTTCGTCGAGACCGTTATCTTACCCCAATGCCCCGCGTCCGCGACGATCTCCGCTTCTTCCGCAATGCGGTTCGCGTTCAAAACGCTATGTTCCATTCTCCGTTCGGTCAGGAGATTCGAAAGAATTTCAGATTTGTCGATCGTGCGCGTGCCGATTAGCACGGGACGCCCAAGTTGATGAAGTTCCACGATTTCGGAAACGATCGCGTTCCATTTCGCTCGTTCCGTCGCAAAGACTCGGGTCGGAAACTGTTCGCGTCGCGGCGGTCGGTTCGTCGGAACGGGAATAACGCGACATTTATAGATGCGTCGCAACTCCGCGCTCGACGCCGCCGCCGTACCCGTCATGCCCGCAAGGTGTTCAAAGCGCAAAAAGAAGTCCTGTACGGTAACGCGCGCCGCTTGGCCCGTCGCAACGGTAATCTCGACGCCTTCTTTCGCTTCGACCGCCTGGTGAATTCCCTCGCGCCATTTGCGTCCCTCTCCCAAACGTCCGGTGAACTCGTCGACGATAACGATCTCGCCGTCCCGCACAATGTACTGCTGATCCAAATGGAATTCGCGATCGACCTTAATCGCGCGCTTAACGTACTCGTAAATGTGGTACAGACCCGTTCGTTCCATCGCCTCCGGCTTCGGCAGTCGGCGCGCCTTGAGGCGTCCTTCGCGCGTCAATTCGACTTCGCGCTTTTCATGGTCGTACGTGTAGTCTTCGTCCTCGATAAACTCGTAGATCGAGTCGGCCGCCCACTTGTACGCCTCAACCTCTTGCTTCTGCTCGTCGGTCGGCAGCGCGCTAATAATGAGCGGCGTGCTCGCTTCGTCAATCAGAATGGAGTCCGCTTCGTCGACGAGGCAGAAGTACGGCTCTTGACGTTGCGTCGGCTGTTCGTTCTTCTCCTTCTGCTCGCGCAACATGGCGCCGAGCAAGTCCGTCTGACCTTCGCGAATACGGCGTAGCAGAAGACGGTCGCGGAGGAAATCGAAGCCGAACTCTTTCGCCGTGCCGTACGTTACGTCGCACTCGTACGCCTGACGGCGATCGTTCGTCTGCTGCTGCGTCTGGATCACGCCGACCTTCATGCCGAGCGCCTGATAGATCGGTCCCATAAGCTCCGCGTCGCGCGCGGCAAGGTAGTCGTTGACCGTCGCCAAGAGCGCGCCTTTACCGGCAAGCGCGCGCAAATAAAGCGGCGCCGTCGCCGTTAAGGTTTTACCCTCGCCCGTCTGCATCTCAACGATCGAACGATTAAAGATCGCTATGCCGCCCAAAATCTGAACGTCGAAGTGGCGCATTCCGAGCGTGCGCGAGCCCGCCTCGCGAACAAGCGCGAACGCTTCCGGCAAGAGTCGAGCAAGCGGCTCGCCGCTACGCGCGCGGTAACGCAACGACAAACTATACTTTCGAAGTTCGTGGTCGTTCAACTTCTGAAACTTCGGTTCCAATGCGTTCACGCGATCCAATTCGTAGGACCATTTTGCAAGTAAACTGCGCGTCGTAAAAGGAAAGCACCTGTCGATCGCGCGCTTCATTCCGGTCGGTATTGCGCCCAAAGATTCTTCTCCGGTGGATGTCCAAAATGTCTAATGGTTGCGCTGATTGTCGTGATAAGCGAGAGAACTACGTTCATTCGTTGGGAAAAATTCCCTCGCCGCTCCGCGTCATGGAGTCAGGAAACGAGCAACTGCTCGCGGCGCTACGATATCGCCTTTGCTTGCTCGTCGACGAAATCCATGACGTCCTCGAGCGTCTTCGCCTTATAGGCTACAAAAGTACAAATTCGATCTAGGGTGGCGCCGTCGGTAATTTGCGCGAATTTCTCGCACAAGCGCTCGGGACAGAAACTGAATTTCCCGTCAACCAGAGCGCGGAAAAG
>CADCOO010000237.1 GCA_902803085.1 uncultured Planctomycetota bacterium | reverse complement strand
GGCGTTCTCATCGGCGGAACGCAGGATCTGAGCGTCTTCTGTGATCCCGCGCCCGTCTTAATTCACAACGGTCGCGTCTGGAAAGAGGTTGAAAAGCTCGACCCTTTCGATCCAAATTCCAAACCGCGCTACTGGCTCACACAGTATAGTCCAATAGTCGCAAGCGCTCCAATTGACTCTGATCTTCTCAACTCCGAGTCCTGGACCTTCACTCCGCCTTTGCGTTGGAAGACGCACGCCTACTTCGGAGGTTGGGCGGAAGGAAACGTTCTCTTTACGCCCGACGACGAAATGATCGTTCAAATGCGCGTCGACGACGACGTCGACGACGGTAAAGGCGCGAGAATCCACATTTCTCAAGACGGCAAGTCGTCAACCTTTGATCCGGCGTCCGATTTCGTCGAAATGCCGGGAGGAACCAAGAAATTCGTGATCAAGTATGACGAACAAACTAAGAAATACTGGTCGTTCGTCAACTGGATTCACCCCGACGACGCGGACGCGCCCAATAAAGAACGCGTTCGCAACACCCTGGCGCTCGTCTGCTCCGACGATCTCAAAGCCTGGGAAATACGCTCCGTTATCTATCGCCGACTTGATCGAACCAAAGGCTTTCAGTACGTCGACTGGCGTATTGACGGCGACGACGCCGTATGCGTCTGCCGATTAGCCTGGGACGGCGCCCCCAACTCTCACGACGCCAATTACCTAACCTTCTTCCGCGTTAATGATTTCAGAAACAGAACGCGGAAGGACGACGCCGTCGTCTGGAAATAAACTATCCTTAAACGTCTATTCGCAAAGCGACGTCTCCTGGCGGAAGAGATGGTTCTCAACCCCGCCGCCGGGAGACTTCTGTTTTTCTCTTTTCCCCACGCTGAAAGCGATTATAATAGGAAAGACCAAGCGCGTCCGGACGCGCCTAACGCAGACTTATCCCCAAGGAGTCACTAAAATGAAATCCTATCGAATACCAGCCGTTCTTCTAACGCTTGTCGTCGCCGCAACCTTTGCGAACGCGGCGGAACTCAAAGAGCCGCTCGACCGTCGCGCGATCGTTGAGCGCCACGTGATTACGACGAACGATTTGAATCAACTACTGCCGGTCGGGAATGGCAACTTCTGCTTTAACGTCGACGGAACAGGATTGCAAACCTTTTCCGGCGACGTCCTCTCGCACTGGGGATGGTACGCCGATCCATTGCCGAGCAATCGTACCTGGCAAGACGTATCGCCGACGGGAACTTATTCGAAAGGACGGCTCGTTGGAGGCGATCCTTTCCCGTCCGACAAAAGCGATCTCTATAGCTGGATTCGCAACAATCCGCGTCAAATGAATCTCGCGCGCGTCCGCTTTCTACGCGCAAACGGCGACGCGCTTAAGCCGGAAGAAATCGGATCCCTCGAAAGAACGCTCGATCCCTGGACCGGCGTCCATCGCGCGTCCTTCCAACTCGACGGCGAACGCGTCCAGGTCGCAACTTGCGTGAGCGACGACGTCGAGCTCGATTCGACCGTCGCGATTAAAATCGACTCAAAACTCGTCGCCTCCGGCGCGCTTGCCGTTGAAATTACCATCCCGAATCCGAGTCTTACGCGTAATCCATGGACCGGCGACTTTGGCCCCTTTGAACCGATTAAAACGCCCGATAAAGCGGCGCCGCAAAAGTACAATATATTCTCTTTCAAAAACGCGAACGGCGAACAATTCGCTCTCGTCGAACGTAAACTCGTTACGGAATACGCCGAGAACGTTGTCGGCAATTTTTCCTATAATATCCGCGTCGATCTTTTTAAGACGGGCGAGTGTTCGTTCCACGACGAGGCGTCTCAGAAGCTCATCGTTAAACCAACCGGCGATTCTGGAACGCTCGAAATTGCTTTGACCTTCGACGGAGGCGACTATCAGGGCGACTTGCCAAACGACGCGCGAAACGTCAATTCCGTCGCCGACGTTTCCCAAGCGCGTCTGGAATCGTTCCATTTCGAAGCGGTCGAACGCGAGTCCCAAAAGCGATGGAAAAACTTCTGGCTTTCCGGAGGCGCCGTTGATCTTTCGGGAAGTCGGGACCCGAGATGGTTTGAACTCGAACGAAGAATCGTACTTTCGCAGTTTATTTTGCGAACCTGCGCGGGCGATTGGCCTTGTTCAGAGTCCGGACTCCTTGCAATCTGTCCATGGAGCGGACGCTTTCACCTGGAAATGATCTGGCAGCATCTCATTCATTGGTGGGCTTGGAACCGCGCCGAACTTGCCGAGAAGCCGATTAGCGTTTATTGGAACGTCCTGCCCAGCGCGCAGGCGCTCGCGAAGCAACTTGATTATAAGGGCGCGAAATGGCAGAAAGAAATTGCGCCCGACGGACGCACGGCGCCTTGGGTTGGCAATCTTGCTCTATTGTGGAAGCAACCGCATCCGATTCACTTTGCCGAAACGGATTATCGACTCAATCCAACCCGCGAGACGCTCGAAAAATGGGAAAGGATCGTCGAACTTACCGCAGACCATATGGCGGACTACCCTACCAAGGACGAGAACGGAGTCTATCATCTCGATCCCGTTATGCCGCCTGACGAGCAAGGCTTCACCAAAGACGATCTCTTCGATCTGGCCTATTGGCGTTGGGCGCTCGACGCCGCTAACACATGGCGCGAACGACTCGGAAAAGAACGGCGCGCCGACTGGGACGACGTCCGTCGCAATCTCGCGCCGCTACCGCAAAAGGACGGAGTCTACGTTCACTCCGCCGAATGGCTCGACACGTTCGAAAAACGAAATTGGGAACATCCCGATCTCATCGGAATTTGGGGCATGGTTCCACCGACCGACGCAGTCGATAAGGAAACCGCGATTCGCACGCTTGAACGCGTTGAAAAAGAATGGACGTGGAGTCGATGCTGGGGCTGGGACTTCCCGTGGTTGGCGATCGCGGGCGCGCGACTCGAACGACCGGATTTGGCGATTGAAGGCGCGCTCATGGACGAAGTTTGCAACGTCTACGACGTCTCGGGCGTAAACTTGGGCGGACCGTCGGCGCGGGGCGGCAAGGGTCCGTACCTTCCTGGCAACGCGGGTTTGCTCTATGCGATAGCGGGCATGTGCGTCGGTTTCGACGAGACGTCTGAGGGAGAAGAAGCGAGTTCGGGCGATACGGCGCCGGGCTTCCCTGAGGGTTGGAACGTTAAATGGGAAGGTTTACGTCGTCCGCTATAGTCGAAAGGAAACGGCGTTTCTATGTCGGAGAAATTAATTATGGAAAGAACGGCTGTGGGCGAGTTAAAATCGCGCGCGCTTGCGGCGTTGAGCGAGGAAGTTGAGTCCCTGGAAACGCGCTCGCTCGGCGACGGCGCCGGGCGTTTCTGGCTCATTAGCGATTCTCACGAGGGAAGCGGCAAGGGAACGGAACTCTATCTTGAATTCCCAACGTCGGAAGACGGGACGCCCCCTACGCTCGCGACGTCGGTCGAGCTTTACACAGAAGGTCGAGCGGTCTTCTCGGGCGTTTGGGAGACGGAAGCGCGTATCGGCGCGGAGGTTCTCGAACCGGTTGGCGCTTGGGAAAACGTCTGCGTCGATTTCGCCGACGCATACGCGTTCTTTGAACGTTCGATTCCGCTTGTCGGCGGTCGCCTCTTTTCACGCCGGATACTCTTTGCGTATAACGAATCGCTCCTCCTCGTCGTCGACGAGCTCGTTCCGAATCTGCCCGAACGCTCCGATCCCGCGCCGCGTTCGCTGGAGTCGAGGCTAACGGTCGCCGAGGACGCGCGCGTGCGTCGGGAAGAGGACTCGCGGGAAATAACGTTCTTCGACGGAACGACGTCCACGAGCGCCTCCAAAGCTCTAGCGCGTCTCTTTCCGCTCGCGCTTCCGGAATGGCGTGAGGATCGAACGCGAGGCGAATTCAATTTCAACGCGGAAACAGGAACAATTACGCGCTCGCTCCTGGAAAGCTCTGCGTGCGTCGTTTCGCCGCTCGTCGTCGATTTAAATTCCTATCGCGCGGCTCGACCTTGCACGTGGCGTCCGCTGACGGTCGGCGAACGTATGGAGCCGGCGCCGCGCGACTCCGCCGTTGGGTATAAGCTCCAACTCGGCGCGGAGCAATACGTTCTCTACGTCTCGACGTCGGTCGATTCGGCGATTCGTTCGATCCTGAGCCGAAATCTCCTCTCTGATTTCATGTTCGGCAAATTCCTGGCAACGTCGGGAGTTCGTCCGATAGTCGACGTAGAGGTTCTTGGCGAATAATTAACGAGGGCTGAGACGTCGGTTTTAACAGGATAAAAACGAATTTATTTTTCGAAGAGTAATTCAGCGATGAATTCTCTATATGGACAAAAAGATAGCCAAGTCGGCCGAAATAGTCCGCGCGGCGGCTCGGAAGGTCAAAATGACGCCGATTGACTCACGGACTAGTCGACGACCGCTTTTCTATGGCGCGTGTCAACAAGCCCTGACGATTAAATCGAATGCTCCGTCCAATCCAACCGTAATCCAATAATTCGCCCCTTGAACCCTTGACGTCGAAATTGCCAAATAATACAATAAGGACGTCGTTGGGCTAGTTGCCCTCGCGCGCCGTTAGAGTAACCGGCGCGCGCCTACTTAGATTGCGCTCGAAGGCGCTTCGAGCCGTCGCCAACTATAGTATTGCGTCGCAGAGACGCGTCGCAGAAGAAAGACTTTAGGCTTGCTATGAACAATTACAGTTACGATCGCGATTTGGAAGCGTTGTTGGCGGCGCCGACGCAACAGCGCGCACGCTCCGTCGGCTCTTCGCGCTTTATTACGCTCACGTACGTTAATCTCATGGGCGCGGTCGCGCTCTTTGCGCTCCTGGAATACCTCGTCTTTGCCATTGTTGGACGTGAGACGATTATGAACTTCTTGATATCCACGGGCGGACGCGTATTGGGCTTTGGAACGCTCGCGCTCTGCATCGGCGGACCGTGGATTGCAAATCAGATCCTTCAGAATTCCGAATCGCGCGCCGCGCAGTATTCCGTGCTTGCCTTCTACTCCGTTATGTACGCAATCCTCTTTGTGCCGATCCTAACGATCGCTCAGAATTTTTGCGAAGCGCCGGTTATTTCCCAGGCGATCGGACTGACGGTCTCAATATTCGCGGCGCTCTCGGCGGCGGTCTTTGTTACGCGCGCGAACTTCTCGTTTCTGCGCACCGGGCTCGTCTTTATGGGTATCGCGGCGCTCGTGTTGATCGTCGTCGCGCTCATTTTCGGGTTTGAGCTGGGAATCTGGTTCTCCGTCGCGATGATTATTTTCGCGTGCGGCTACATTCTATACGACACGTCGAACCTAATTCACGAATGCGGCGACGGCGACGATATTGTCGCGTCGATCGCGCTCTTCGGCTCCCTCATGACGCTCTTCTTCTACATTTTGCGTCTTCTCATCGCGTTGAATCGCCGTTAAGTATTCGACGCGTTCGGTAGATCGAAGACCGTCGTTACGGCGGTTCGATCGGCGAGATTCGGTCGAAAGACCGTGAGAACCACGAGCGGAAGATACCAGGCCATATAGATTCCGCCTTGCCGTCCCATCCAGAATTGCGTCGCCAGCATGAGCGCCGCAGTGCACGAGATGAGGGCGGCTAAATTTTTTCTTGGAATCCAGAGCGCGTAACCAAAGCAGAAGACGCCAAAGAGCGAAATGATCGGTATGCGATAGAATCGCGGCAGATATTCCCACAGGCCCTGCGCTTCGGAAAGGAAGAGCGAATTGCGACCGAAAAAGCACGCCAACGCGTCTGCGTATGAGTCGCTCGGCTCGATTAGAATGAGCAGAAGAGCCGCCATTGTCAGAACGGAACCGGACGCGCCGAGAGCGAAGCGCGCCGCGCCCTTGCGCCAATAATATCCAAGCCACAGCGGCATGAGGAAGAAGGGATAAAAAACGAGCGAACTCGCTATTCCCATCGCGATTCCCGATATGACGGGACGACGATAATACAAAACAGCCAGCAGAATCGCCAGCGCCGGGGCAATGTGGTCGAGGCGCGCGGAAAACTGATTAATATACGGCAACAAAAGATAGAGAAGCGCCGCCGCAAACCCCGTCTGAATCGAGCCAAAGTGCGCGCCGCCTATCATAACGATCGTAAAGACGACGCCAAGTTGCAGAACGACGACCGTTAAAACAAGCGCCAAGCCGCCGCGAGAGAGCGGAAGCCAGCGGAAACTGGCAGACTCGATCGAATCGACGCGCTCGACGGGATCGTCTGCGAACGACTTCCCTGGAAACGCGTCGGCGACGACCTCGGACGACGAAGGCGAGGCGCTTGCGCTCTCCTCCGGCGTCGTCGGCGCAAGCGGCGCGCTAGGAATCGACGGCGCCGCGCGAACTCCGTTCAGCGATTCGGGAAACGCGTCCAACGCCTGACCCGCGTCCGGAGAATCGCCGTTGAGATTCACGTCGTAAGAATACTCTTCTGAAGCGCCCGACGCCCAACGCATTGCGTTCGCCGCCGGTCGCTTCGAGTCGCGCGACGTGTGATTCACTCGTATCGTTACCCCGAAAAATTCCACGTCCTGGAAATCGCGTTTACGCATATGTGCCGACGTCGCCGCGCGACGCCACGACGTCTGCGAAGGCGCAAAAAAGCGATTCGCCTCCTGCGTCGCGCGCAAAAACGGACGGTAGCCAGGTTGCAGCGTTACGTCCCCGATCTCTGGATCCGCGTCCTCCGCTGCGGAAAGAATCTGTTCCAAGCGCCAAGCGCGCGGAGACTCGCACGCGTCGCCCCTATTCAGAAAGAGATTCGGTATCATAAACGCCGACGACGCGACGCACGAAAAAACGAGCCCTGCAAAGTTGAGATTCGGCGCCAACATCGGTCGGCGACGCAAAAAAACGTCGAACGCCAGTCGAAAGAAAAGCGCCGCCCCGATCACATAGAGCCAAAGGTAGCCCTGCAACGCCGAGCCCATCGCAATGTAAACCAGTCCCGGAGTCGTCGAGAGAAGGAATATAACGTCGAGATTGCGGATCGAAAAGAGACGGTTAAATCGGAAAAAAACCGCTAGTATGAGGAGCGACGACATATAGAACCAAGTCGTCGGCAACATTTCATACTGAAATAGCGACGTGGGCATTGTCGACCTCCTCTATAATCCTATTAATGAAACGTATAACGCAAGCTCAATCCGTCTTAACGCGCCAGCGTAGGTACTCCTCCATAAAAGGCTGAATACCGCCGTCAAGCACCGCATGAAAATTGCCGACGGAGTAGCCCGTACGAGAGTCTTTAACGCGCTGGTCCGGATGCAGGAAATAATTGCGAATCTGCGAACCGAACCCGACTTTCGCGAGATTCTTGTACTTTTCCGACATTTGCAATTCGCGCTTTTCCTCTTCGCGTTGCAGAAGGCGCGCGCGCAACATCTTCCATGCGGTCGCGCGATTCTTATGCTGACTGCGCTCGTTTTGGCACTGCACGACCGTATTCGTCGGAACGTGCGTTAGGCGAATCGCGCTCGACGTCTTATTCACGTGCTGACCGCCCGCGCCGCTCGAACGAAAAACGTCCTCTCGAACGTCTTCCTCGCGAATATCGACCTTAATCGAGTCGTCGATATCAGGGTTCACGTCGACGGCGGCGAAGCTCGTCTGTCGTTTGCCTTCGGAATTGAAAGGGCTAATGCGCACAAGCCGATGCGTGCCGATCTCGCCTTTGAGGTAGCCGTACGCCATCGGACCGCGCACCATGATCGACGCGCTATTGATTCCCGCCTCTTCGTTGTCCTGACGATCCAGGATTTCAACGGAGTAGCCGCGAGACTGCGCCCAGTTGATATACATGCGCAACAGCATCTCCGCCCAATCGTTGGCGTCGGTGCCGCCGTCGCGCGCGTTGATTGTAAGAATAGCGTCGTTCGCGTCGAAAGGACCGTTGAGAAGCGCCGCCGTTTGGAGGTTCGCGAGCGTCTTTTCCACTTCCGCGAGTTTCGCCGGAATCTCAGCCGCAGTCTCTTCGTCTTCGCGTCCCAACTCAAAGAAGACGTCAAGCTCGTCGAGTTCCTTAAGAATCTCGTCCATCGGCTTAACGAGCGCCTTGAGCGCCTTGATTCGCGCGACAACCGTCTGCGCCTTCTCCTGGTCGTCCCAGAATCCGGGCGCGGACATTTTCCCGTCGAGCTCGCTAATCTCCTTCTCCTTCGCGTCGTAGTCGAGCGACGCCTTGAGCTGATCCAACCCGTTGCGAATCTGTTCCGCACGATCGATCTGTTCGCGTTCCACCGGCATATGCTAAACGTCTCCTAAATACTCCAAGCGCGTCCACGACCCAACGTCCGGAACGCGCGCGCCACAACGCCGATATTGTAACAGAAAATCGCGATAAGACAATTGCGGCGATTAGAAAAATCAGGGCTTTTCCGCGCGCAAACAGTCGAGTCGACGAGAGGTCGATCCAAGTCGACGCGCGGCAAGCGCTCCTTTGAGACGCGCCTATAACTCCTCTTCAATCGGCGAGACCGCCTCTTCCAGAAACTCGCAATTTGCGAAATCGCTAGTCGCAGCCCAGTATGCAAAAAGCGCGGCGCTTTTCTCCCAATCCACAAAGGGACACGCCTCGTAATATTCCGACCGCAGATAAACGTCCTCGAACCATTCCTCGCGTAATTTGAGCGTCTTGCGCCACAGCGGTTCGCTCCGTTCGTCGACGCGCTCTAGCCCAACGTACGGCTCGACCGCGCGCCCCTTCCAACGATTCGATCGCCACGACGCCTCGTCTTCAAAAGCAAGGACGAACACCTCCTGATCCTGCTCATAGATTCTAGCTATCCTCTTCATTTTATCGCTTCCTATGTCGTTTGCGCAGAGAACGTCGTCAAGCGCTCCTTCGCAAAGACGCGCGCCCCCTATATTAAACCGTGTATGCAAAAGCGCCCGGCGCGACGACGACAAAAAAAATTTTTTTCAAGAAAAACCGCGTTCCACCGCACAAACTCTAGAAAACACGGCGTCAAAATGCGTCAAAAAAAGAAAACTCACAAGCGGCGCGCTACTCGCCGCGATACAACGAGAGGCGAGGCGACGCGCAATCGACGACGCGACGATCGAGCGTCCGCGCGCGCGGAACGCATGGACGCTCAGCCACAAAAGACGCGCGCGCGCGCTCAAAATTAATGATAACCGGCGCTTCGTCGCCACGCTCGTAAGAAACGGAACCGCTGTCGCGCGAGTTGGCGTCGGCGCGCGAATTCATACGGAAGGAGGGCGTCGACGCGCGCGATTCCGTCGGCTTTACCGTCGCGCGCTCGTTCCTCTGAGCAGCGACTAATGCGACGATAGCTAGCGCTAGCGCGGCGTCCTGCTCGCGTTCCGTCTCCCCTTTGACTTCCCCCAGTCGCGCCGTTAGCGCCGCGCGCGCGTAGGCGAGCCCCGCGTCAATTTGCTCTTCGTACGTTTTCATCGCCGTCCCTCCGTTCATAACGTCCCCGCGCGTTCCACTACGCGCGCCAAGACGCCGCGCGAGTATACGATATTGCGGAAAATCGGACAAGAGGAAAAATCGCAAGCGTCCCTTAACCGCCTCGACTTGGCGCCCCTTGGCTAATTGAGCAAAATATGCAAACCGGGAGGGCGGACGCGCTTTTATTCACCTTTAAAGGAAATCTTGCCGTTAAGCGATAAGGGCGCGTTGCGTCGACGCGCCGGAGAAACCGTCATACGCGCTTTGTAATATGGGAGTTTGAAATGTCGCCTTCAGTCGGTCGCCTCGTTAGTGAGCGGTTTGCGCGCTTGAGCGGCGCGTTACTCGCCGTTTGGGTCGTCGCCGTCGCGGTAGCGACGACGCAGGCGGCGCAGACGCGCGTCGTTATGAAGGACGGGCGGATCGTTACCGGTCAAATCTACCCGACGAAAAGCGTGGTGGAGAACGCCGACGCGCGCAAAGAACGCGACACGTCCCCGGTTCAGTCGGAAAAAATTATTGTCGTCGACGACCAGTTGCGCCGCATTTTCGTTCCGCGCAACAATATTGGGAATATGGTGGTGGACGACTCGAACGCGGCGCTCGAGGTCTTTAAATTCCATCAGCAGGTTCAAACGAGCGCGCATAAAAAGATCGTCTCGCTGGGAACCTATCGAGTCGCGAGCGATTTCGACCAGTTCGGACGGCGAGTGATTATAGCGGGCGGCGTTCCGATAGTGCAGGGAATAACGGAAATAGCGCCGACGTACGTGCGCGTGCAGGGACTCAACGAGCCGCTCGATATGCGCCTATCCCCCCACTCGATTCCACGCGCGACGATAACCTCGTTGATTCGCTCGCAAATCGACGACAAATCGCTCGACGATCGTCTGCGAATCTATCAGTTTTACGTACAAGCGTCCTTGTACGAACAGGCGGCGGAAGAGTTGCAGGAGATCGTCAACGATTTCCAGAACGACGGCGAAGGAACGGAACGACTCGAACTTGCGCTGCGCCTCATTCGGCAAATGGCGGCGGAACGACTCATTAACGAGCTCGAGCTACGCCGCGCCGCCGGACAGCACCGAAAAGTCAAAGAACTGCTCGAAGCGTTTGAGGAAAATCGCGTCTCGCCGGAGAAAATTCAGGCGATTCGCCGTATGAGACGCGTCTATGAAATGGAAGATCAGAAGCGTCAGTACTTGATTGAGCGAATTACGGCGCTCGTTGAAAAAATCGAGGACGCCGACCTCAAAAAAACGTCGACCTCGATACTTAACGAAATCGTCAAGGAACTCAATAGCAATACGCTTTCGCGATTCGCCGCGTTTGAGCAGGCGGAAATCGACGAAACGCTCAACGACGAACAGAGGCTCGCAATTGCGCTCTCCGGATGGCTTGTCGGCAATATTGGTTCGGATCAACGTCTAGAAGTCGCCGCCTCCCTCTTTCGCGTTCGGCAACTTGTCAGAAAGTATCTGCTCGAATCGCGTAAGCCGCAACGCGACGCGCTCTGGGCGCAGATTCGCGCAGAAGAAGCGTCCACTCCGCGCCAGATTAGTCTGCTCGTCGAGAACATGAAGCCGCCCAAAAGTCCGCCGAGATCGTCGCGAGAGGCCCCCTATCTCTACGAACTGTCAATTCCGTCGTTTCAAAATGGAAAAGTCTTTTCCTATACCGTGCAACTACCGCCAGAATACGATCCGAATCGAAAGTATCCGACGATCGTCGCTCTACACGGAGAACGCAACTCGCCGACTCAAATGATCAACTGGTGGTGCGGACCTTGGGTCGACAAGACGAACGCGCAGGGCAAACAGGTTCGCGAACG
>CADCOO010000236.1 GCA_902803085.1 uncultured Planctomycetota bacterium | reverse complement strand
GACGAGAATTGCTCATATTACCTTATAAGATAGTTGAGAACAGCAAAGTCTTATCACTCCGTCGTTAAGAGCATAACCAATGACAAATTCCGAAATCGTATCAAAGATCAAACGCGTATTAGAAGACCCGGAGGGGGTCTCTGAACAAGAGCTTCAGGACTTAGCGTCGACGTTTGCGCGCAACTGCCGGGTCGTTGACGCTGGACTGGCGAGGGCGAACGTGTGCTTGCAGAGCGGTCAGTTGTGCGAGACGTATCGCCTGCTGAAGGAGGAGAATTTCCTGGAAGACTCCATGACGCTCATGTTCAGCGAGTTCGACGACTGGCAGAGCATCTGCCGAGCGCTGGATTTAGAGGCGCCGATACCGATCTCGCGCGAGGCGAGCGCGAACTTGTTCGTTTTCGAGCTTGAATATGAGAAGGTGAGCAAGGAGTACGCGCGCTATCGCCGTTTGGAATTGGAGCGCGCGCCGGCGTCGAAGCGCCTGGAGGCGATGTATCGGATTAAAGAAGGACTTCCGAACTACGTCGACGTTCTGCGTCGTCCGGTCCGCACGCTGGAAGCGCAGTTCGAGTCGGAGATACGCGACGTTCTCATGAAGATGACTCCGGAGGTCGCCGTCGTTACGAATATCGAGCGAATCTACGCGAACCTAACGTCGCCGATGCGCGAGGAGCCCGCGTCGATCGAAATGGTTCAGGCGGCGCAGTCGTGGCGCGAGTACGTGGCGAACGTCGCGGCGCTGAATCGTTTGAACGAGTTCGTCGCGCAGTGGCATACGGCGGTCTCCGACGACGAACATCTGCGTTATAAGGCGGAATTCGAACGGCAGCGTTCGTACTTCGAGAGCGCGGCGGCGATCGCGCCGGAAGCCCTTAAGGAGGATCTCGGCGCGCTTCTGGAGCAGGCGAATTTTATTGAGCACAACGCGATCGCGCGCGGCGTCTATCGTCAGAAGGTCGACAAGCTCCGTCGAGCGCTGTCGCGGCGCGCGACGGCGGACGAGCTCGCGAATCTCCTGGAGGAAGCGGAACTCTCAGCCGACGCCGCCGGAATGCCGGTTCCGCCTGAGTTGCAGACCGAGGTCGGCGGTCAGATCGACGCGATTCGTTCGCTGAAGCGTCGTAAACGAGCGGCGATAATAGCGGGAATCGTTCTGCTAATCGGTTTCTTTGCGTTCCTTATCGTCAAGACGACGGCGAGCAGTCAGCGTGCGCGCGAGGCGTCGCAGGCGGCGGCGGAACTGAAGACTGCGCTCGACGCGTTCGCGCAGATAGAGACGAAAGCGAGTAATTACGACCAACTTGCGCGCGCGCGCGACATAGTCGAGCGGAATGGAAACGCGTTCGACGGTTGTCAAGAGTACGAGCTTGAAGTTCAGCGTTACGAGCGCGCGGAGTCGGAAGAGAACGCGCGCCAGCAGCGTTTCCAGAGCGCGGTCGAAGAGATCGAAGACAATCACGAGCGCGGTCTGTCGGCGTACGGCATGCTTGCGAATCTTAAGAAGCTGGCGCGTACGGACGCGGAACGCACGGAATACAATCGGCTCTATAACCTCGATAAGAACCTCGCCAGTCAGGGCTCGGCGCAACGCAATAAGAAATACGACGACGAGCTCAAGGCGCTCACGAGTAAGTTCGACGAGTTGGAAGCGGACGACGAGACGAGTCTTACGGATAAAGCGCGAGAATTCGGTCGGATTCTCGAACGACTCGAAAGCCTTGCCGAAACGGAAACGTTCGGCGTTTCCGAAGCTTACGTCAATAATAGGAAAGCGTTCGAGACGAAGGTTCAGAAGACGTTGGCGACCGTGCGCAACAACGCGGCGCTCGACGAGACGCAAGCGGCGTTGCGACAGAGCGTCGGAGACGTCGACGCCTATCGCCAAGCGCTCGACGACGCGCGCGCGAAATTCGACGACGACAAGCGCTCTCAGGCCGCGCTCGACGACGCCGCGACCGACGTTGCGAACGCGCCGCGCGCCGACGCATGGAATCAGTTCGTCGCGGCGCACGGCGATCCGAACGACTGGGCCTGGAACGCCGAGGCGTATCGTTCCGGCGCGGACGATCTTACGTCCAAGAAGGGCGCGCTCTCCTTTGCGCCCGAGTTCCAGAAGGCTCAAGGGTACGCGCGCGATCTCAAGGAGTTTGCGTCGCGCGGCGGGTACGAGGCGGCGATCGCCGCGTTGCAGAAGGCGTTCGACGATTATTCGCGCCCGCTGTGGGTTCTGCATAGCGAAGCGGACGAATACTACTACGTAACTTCGGAGCCGAAGGACGGCGCGGTTAAGAATCTCAAATATTTGCTTGAACCGAAAGGAACGCCGAAGGATTTCAACGCGGTCGAGTTCAAAAGCAAACGGGTTCCGATCGAAGCGGTCGTCGCGCCGCAGCATGCGCTCCGCAAGCTGATCGACGCGGGGCTCAAGAGCGACTACGAATCCTATATTTCAACGCTAGGCGACGCCTTTAAAACGCTGGCGGACGGCGACGAAGAGTCGCTCGATCCCGCGCTCCATCTCGTGCTCGTCGGGAAGTTGGCGCAGTCGGCGGAGAAATTCCCGCCCCTCGACCCGATCGCGACCTGGCGGTCCGAGAGCGCTAAGAAGCCGGACGTTAAATTCGAAATCAACTTTTTACGCCCCGGTAAGGAATTGCGCCTTTCGCGCGCGGCGGCGCGCACGGCGCTGGACGCGGCGCCGCCCGAATTGAGCAGCGTCGGCAAGGTCGCGCGCGATTACGCGGCGGAATTGCGCACGGGCCTGAAGTGCGAATACCGCTGGGTCGGTTTTATCGACGTCGTCGACAATAAGCCGAGCGTCGTCTTTAAGGACGCGGCGCCGAAAGAGAACGGCGCTCTTTGGGTCGCGCAAGGCGCCGACGCGGTCGCGACGCAGTGCGGTAAGCTTACGAATGGAAACGCCGAGTTGACAAGGGGAAACGACTGGACGAAGGCGCGCTGGACCCCGGTCTACCTCCGAGTTGCGGTTAAGTAGGGGAGGAACGTATGCAGCCGTACGAACAACCTTCGTCGCCGAACGAGTTTGAAGACGCGTACCTCCTGCCGCCGCCGGTCTTGGAAGAGCGCGACGAGTTCGAGATTCTGAAGAGTCGCGCGCGAACCTTCTGGCGATTGGAGAAGGGCTTCCTGCTCGCGGTCCCGCTCCTCATCTTTCTCGCGATCTTTTTGAACTTACGACTCTACTTCCGGTATTTAGACGACGATATTGGCTTCCTGCTTTCCTTCCTGTTTCGCGTTGGAACGCTCTTAAGCTTTCTTGCGAGCCTCGGCCTCTTGTGGACGTACCGTCGTTCGCTTCCCGCGAGCGTTGCGAGTCGGTCGCCGTACCTGTCCGTCTTGCTCATGTTGATTCCCGGCTTTAATTTGTACTGGTATTACGTCGAGTTTTCGCGCGGGTACGAGGACGGGGCGCGCGCGCTCGACGAGCTGGAAGGGAATCGTTTGCGTTTTCGTTCGGAGTCGACGCTCGGACTTGTTACGGTCGTCTTGTTCGTCCTCGCGTGCGCGCTCTTTGCGTTTTGCTTTGCGACCGACGACGGTGGGAAAAGCGGGCTCAATAGTTTCGTCGATTTCCTGATCGGCAAACGGAACTTTTACGGATCCGACGGATTCGGCGGATTTCTCGTATGGTTGGCGTCGTTGGCGCTTCTGGTCGGCGCTTGCGGGCTTCATTTAACGACGTCGAGCCGCATGTTGGATATAACGGTTCATATTCTAGAAGTTCGCCAGGCGGTCGAGCCGCTCGCAACGGAACTGGAGCGCGCCGCCGAGCGCGCGCGACTCGACGCGACGCTCGGCGCGCCCACGTCGCGATAGCGGCGCAGTATTGACATTAGGAATTCATTACAGAACGGCCGTCTGAACGACGGCGCTTAGCGTTAGAGAAGGCAGTGCGTTATTATGAAATATTTTGTCGAAGTTTCAGGTCGTTCGTTCGGCCCGTTTCCAGTCGCCACGATTCAGAATTGGGTTAGTTCGGGGCGCGTAACGGCGGAATCGAAGGTTTCGAGCAATAAGGTCGAATGGAAACGAGCGGACGAGTTTCCGGAACTGGCGCCGCTCTTTGGTAAAAGCGGCGGTTCGTCGCCGGGCGCAACGAGCGATCCGGACGCGGCGGTCTGGAATCTGAGCGTCGACGGTCAGACCGCGTACGGACCCTATCGCGCGTCCGATATCCTGCAGTGGATTCGAGAAGGTCGCGTTAAAGGCGAGACGCTCGTCTGGCGCCAGGGTGAAAACGCGCGGCAGATTATGACGGAGCCCTATTT
>CADCOO010000235.1 GCA_902803085.1 uncultured Planctomycetota bacterium | reverse complement strand
CGTGTTTTGACGTCGTTCCTCCCGGTTATTTGCGCGGATTGGGCACGAGCGTACATGCGCGTGCGGACGGTCTTGAACGAATGCGTTGACTTTGGGGCGGCACGGCATTGAGGGCGTCCGTAGACGCGTTGACGATTCTGCGTCCTCCGTAATTTCCCCTAACTTTCATTTTGCTTTTTGCCCGCATTTTCTCGAACGAAGCGCTTCTTTTCGCGCTGCGGGCGAGATCTTTTCCCACTTTTTTCAGAAAATGCCAGGAAAAATCCCAGGGTATCCTCTATACTGGTAAAAGAAGGTCGAGTTGATCGGTCTTGTCGGACGGAACGTCCGCTTCAACTCCATTACATACCACACTTCATAAAGTACCTGAAGCATGAAAAAGAACTACTATCGCAATAGTCTCAAATTAAGCATGGCGATTTTTTGCTGCGTAGCGCTTCCGTCGTTCCTCCTTTCCTCTTTGAGCTACGGTCAGACGCCGACGGATATTCGCGCCGCCTTTCGCGGTAACGCGTCCGGTTCGTCGACGACGCGCGCCCGGCCGAGTCAAGAGACCGCGGATGCGGATCGAGCGTTGAGCGCGACGAGCGATCAACCGACCGTCGCGCCGTCGCGTCCCAATTCCTATAAGGCGCGCAATTACGAACTCGATCTAAACGAGGTTGAAATTGGCGATCTTCCGGACGGTTGGCGCGCGGCTTCTGATAATATCGCCGTTTCTATGTTTGGCGATTCGCCAGCGATTAAGCTAGCGCGAAAGGGAATTACGGAAGTCGATCTCGACGGGTTGTTTGAGCAATCGGGTAGCTTTATTTTTTCTTTTACGGCTGGCGTTAGCGAGCTCTATCAGCAGCATGAATTACAAGTTATTTTAGTTGATGAAAAAGGACTGGAACTAACGACTTCAATTAGTTTTCGCGGTCAGAATGCTAGGAGTAAATTCGACGACGCAAAAGAATTTGAAACGCAAAACTCAAGCAAAGAGAAACGCACGTTTGTGATTATTCGAAAGGACGCTCAAAAAGGGAATTTTAACTTTAAAGAAGAGGGGTTCGACTCGGAAATTGTCGCCGTAAGAAAGCCAGAATTTGGAACGCTCGTTTCCGCGCGTATTATTATGTCCGATCCAGAAATTGCTATTAGCAACTTGCGGGTTGCCGCGCAGAAATCGTCGTCTGTTCTCGCACGTCAGGATACAAAGCAACGCTACGTTCTCGAATTAGAAGAAGCCGATTTCGGCGACTGGCCCGACGAGTGGAGCGGTTCCAACGGCATGCTTATCTCTAATCTCGGCAACATGAAGGTTCTTCGTCCTAATTCGGATGAAAGAACCTTTCAAGAGGCCAAATATGCTAAGCTAGCTATTAAGGGAAATTTTACTCTGTCCTATACGATTGTAACGAACGATTTGTATCAGCAACATGAGGTAAATGTAATTATCACTGACAATCAGGGTAAGCAAATAACGCTTCCTGTTCAACTACGCGGACAGTATGTGACATATGGTTTGCAACAAAAAACAAATCAAGGCAATTCCGCTCCCCATATGGTTGCGTCTTTTAACCTAGCGCGCAGTGGAAACTCGTTTACTTTGGTTATGACGGGCGAGTACACCAATAAAGCGACTTTGAACACGCCTTTTGGCGAGTTAAAGTCGATTACTTTCCAGGCGAATAGTAGCAACGTCGGGCTTTCGGCTTTGAAGGTTATCAAGCTGGTTGATTAATCGGTTGAATAACGCAAGACGCCTGCCGGCGTTTTCTTTCTCTTGAAACGGAACGGGAGGATTGTTTCCCGTTCCTTGTTTTTTTGATAGGGACGTCGAAGCATTTTTGTTGTATTCTTTGCGCTTTGCTACGTCCCTCCGTTGCCTTGTGGCGCGCTCTCCTTGGACGTAGTAGGGGAGCGGCGCCTTCACTCGAAAGCGTGTTGGCGGACGAAGCGCTTCTTATCGGCTTCGCGGCACATTGCGAAGGACGGTTTCGTCGCCTTCTATCGCCCTTCCACTCGCGGGACGCCCTCGGACGCCGCGCGGGTCATGCCGTACTCGTTCTTGAGTCGAATTTGATCCGGTTCGAGCGTTTCCGGGTATTTCCGAATGAATTCTTCGCGCGCGACTCGGGTCGACGAACCGTGGTTGAGGTGGTAGTTCACGCATAGATTGGCAACGGCGAAGAGTTCTAGCCCCGCGCGCGATAGACGTTGCGCGAATTCTTTGTCTTCCGGTCCCCATCCGACGAACAGCTCGTTAAACCCATTGACGCGTCGCGCGTCGTCGAGCCAATAGGCAAAATTGGAGCCGATAACGCGAAAGCGCGTTAGTCGAAAGACGGACTTTCCACGCGCCATAGCGCCGGGTCGCCATCGTTTCGAAAAGATAGCCGCGAGCGCGCGGGAACGGAACGCGTATTTGCGTTTGGTAAGATCGCGTAGCATTGGGCTCGGCTGGAAGTCGTCGAGCTCGCCGCGCTCGAGTAACGCGTCGAGGGTCGCGCCGACGAGATTCGCGCGCCGTCCCGAAACGAATCGACCCGGTCGCGCCAGGTCAAGGTGATCTTCTAGAAAATGTTCCTCGAGAATCAGATCGCCGTCGATCATAACGACGTACTCTCCGTTCGCGATCGCGAGCGCGTTGTTCCTATTGCGACTGAGTCGCATTCCGTCGTTCGGTTGCCACGCATGAAGTACGGGAAAGCGCGCGCGCCGACGAAATGCGCGCACGACGTCGAAGGTTTCCTCGCTCGAGCCGTCGTCGGCGACGATTACCTCGCTTGGCGCCGTCGTCTGACGCAAAACTGATTCCAGCGTTATGCGTAAAGGAATCGGCTTATTGTAGGTTGTTATGATGAGCGACGTTGACCTCGGCGCGTTTCCTTTTGAATTCGACGTCATATTCTCTATTATTTCTATTTTGTCTAATTTCTATGCTGCGTTGACGTTGCGTCGACCTGTTTATTAGTTTATAATGAGGCGTCCTCGTCGAACCAGTCGACGTCTCAAGCCAGACAAGGAAACGCACGCCATGAAATCGAAAATTCCTGATCAACCTCCGTCCGCGTCGTTAATCGTAACCTGCTATAACAAGCCGGAGCAGCTCCGCGTCGTCCTAACCTCGGCGCTCGATCAGACGGTTTTACCGCGCGAGATTGTCGTCGCCGACGACGGCTCGAAGGACGACGTGCGCTCGCTCATTCGCGAACTTCGCGCTTCCTCCCCGATTCCTATAGTTCACGTCTGGCAGCCGGACGAGGGCTTTCGACTCAATCGTAGTCGCAATAACGCGCTCGCGTTAGCGACGGGCGACTACGTCGTTATGCTCGACGGCGACTGCTTTGTGAATCGTTTCTTTATTGAAGATCACGTTGGTCAGGCGCGGATCGATCAGTACGTCGGCGGACGTCGCGTCCACATCGATCCCAGTCGCCGCGAATACGTGCTGCGAACCGGCGATCTTCGAATTAATTTCTTCTCGCGCGGCAAAAGTAAATCGACGTACGCCATTCGTTCGCATTGGCTCTCGAAACTCTTCTCCACGCGCGGCGCCGCGTACTCGGAGGACTTCGAGAAGATCGCGGGCGCCAATATGGCGTTCTGGCGCGCCGACGCGGAGCGGGTCAACGGGTTTAACGAAGTCTTCGTGGGCTACGGCGGAGACGACCGCGATTTTGTGCAACGTCTCACGCGTTCGGGGCTCGAAAGCTATCGTTTGCGTCATCTTGCAATCGCGTATCACTTTAAACATCAGGATCGTCAAAGAGAAGTTCGCGACGATTTTGAAGCGCGTCTCGCCGCGTCGCTCGAACCGAACGGCTATCGCGTTAAAGACGAATTCGGACTAACGCGCGCGTACGACGATCCGACGTTGCGCGTCGAACGCTAGCGTCGTCGGCGTTGGGAAAGGAACCTTCGTAGTGCAATCCACACCGCATGACTTGCCTTCCGCCTCGTTGATCGTTACGTGCTATAATAAGCCGGATCAATTGCGCGTCGTTCTCGAATCGGCGCTCGATCAGACGACTCTCCCTTGCGAACTCATCGTCGCCGACGACGGCTCGCAGGACGCCGTGCGCGAGCTCGTGCGCGAACTGCGCGGACGTTCGCCGATTCCCATTATTCACGTCTGGCAGCCGGACGAGGGCTTTCGACTCAATCGTAGTCGCAATAACGCGCTCGCACTGGCGACGGGCGCCTACGTCGTTATGCTCGACGGCGACTGCTTTGTGAATCGTTTCTTTATCGAGGATCACGCGCGCCAGGCGCGCCAAGGTCGCTTTTTAGGCGGTCGACGCGTGCATCTCAATCCTAGTCGGCGCGACTACGTTCTGTCAACGGGCGATCGTCGCATAACGTGTTTTTCGCGCGGCATAATTAAACGCACGTACGCGATTCGTTCGCGCCTGCTCTCTACGGCTCTTTCGAAGTTAGAGCGCGCGCAATCGGGGAAATGCCGCCGAGTCTACGGCGCCAATATTTCGTTCTGGCGCGAGGACGCGCTTCGCGCCAACGGATTCAACGAACTATTCGTCGGTTACGGGGGAGACGATTACGAATTCCTGCGCCGCCTTATGCGGATGGGAATCGATTGTTATCGCCTGCGCAACCTTGGCGTCGCGTACCATTTCCGGCATAAATTCATTCCCGAAGAACCTCGCGCCGATTTCGAGGCGCGCCTCGCCGCGTCGATCGAATCGAACGGCTATCGCGTTAAGGACGAATTCGGTCTGACGCGCGCGCTCAACGACTCGACGTTGCGCGTCGAACGCTAGCGCGCGCCGCAACGCGTTATTTCAACTGACGACCGTCTTGCAAGGTAGTCTGCAAGTCGCCCTTGGCGGTTACGCCGATTGAATTGCCGTTATGACGCAACTTATCGGGCGTGCCGTTGACCGGACGATTGAGGACGACCGGCTCTCCGTCCGCGCCTCGAACGACCATCGTCGTCGAGCCGCCGCCGTCGAGATTCAAACCGTTGTACGCGCCGCAATATTTCAACGCGGCGCCGACGTCTTCGTACGTCGCGCCGACGCTATAGCCGGTCTGGCGCCCGTCGATCACGACGAAATACAGAAATCTTTTATCATAAGAGAATCCGACTCCGGTTCGAGGATGCGTCGCTTTGTCGTCTTGCTCGACGACTTCCCCGTCCTTCAGGACGATATTGTTGCCCGAGACCGCCTGCAAGATATCGTCGAGATTCTCGTCCTCCGCGACGTCGCGTATCTCCATATCGCCGTCTTTCTTAACGATAAAGCTTGGAAAGCCCTCCTGCGGCTGCGATTCAATAACGCCGTCGCTCGCCGCGAGGCCAAGGACGTTGGAATCGCCGTCCGTGCCGATCGTCTTCGCCCCGAACGGAGAGTAGAAGTTCGCGTTGACCGCAAGCGCAAGGTTGCGATCCAAAAGGAATTGCGCCGTCGTACGACGATACGTCTCGCGCTCCTCCGGCGCGAAATTCTCATTCGGCGCCGTCGTCTTAATGTCGACTCCGTCGACCGCCAGTTCGACGCGCGCCGCATAGATCGCGCGCAACGGCTCTTGCTCGACCCACTGCGCGATCGAAACGCCGTCGTAGACTGGCGTCCACTTAACGTAGTCCGTGTGCTTAATCTCAATAACGTCGCTAAACGGTTGCAGAGCGTCTCCTTCCGCCGTTACGCCGATCGCGTTTCCATTATAACGCAGACCGTCCGGAGAGATGCGACGATTGCACGGCCAGTTCAGAACGAGCGGCTCGCCGTCGACGTCCCGAACCGCCATCGTCGTCGAGCCGCCCCCGTCGACGTTCAGACCGTCGTACGCGCCGACGCGCAAGAGCGCCTTGCCGACGTCAGACAGGGACGCTCCGATACTATAGCCCTCGCGACGACCGTCGATCGTCAAGAAGAACGCGTATCTTTTGTCCTGCGATATTCCAATCGCCGTGCGCGGATTCAACGCGTTGAGCGACGCGCCCTCATAGTCCAAAACCTTCCCTTTTTCAAGAACGATCATTGGCCCGGAGACCGCTTCGGAAATATCGTCGAGCGACTCGTCCAAGCCGACCTCCCTAATCTCCATCGTCCCGTCCTTCTTAACGATAAAGGACGGAAAGCCCTTCTCCGGTTGCGACTCCACGAAACCGCCGCTTACGGCGAGCCCGCGCAAGTTCGAATCGCCGCCCTGCGTTATCGTCTCGCCCCCGAACGGATTGTAAAAATTCCCGTTGACCGCAATCGCAAGCCCGTTCTTTTGAAGAAATTCGGGGGTTGTTTCACGATACGTTTCGCGCTTATCCGGAGCGAAATCGGCGTTAGGAGGCGAGGTCTTAAAACCGATTCCCGGAATCGTCGTGTCGATTCGCGCTACGATAACGCGCTGGAGCGGTTCGTCGACAGTGAATTCAGTAAGATCTATGCCGCGATAGATCGGCGTCCATTTAAGGTCGGCGTCTTCCGCCAACGCGGCGCCGACGAAGAACACGGCGACGGCCGCCGCCATTAACGTCTTTTTCATATGATTACTCCTTGGAATTGCTATTTTCCGTGTCGTTGGAATTGTTGGTTTTCTT